>CAIUAO010000064.1 GCA_903897155.1 uncultured Actinomycetes bacterium
AGATAATTAGGACTTGGATATAGATTTCCAGGTAGTGAATGTGCGACTGATCTTGCGTATATGAGGTTTTCCATAAATGAAATATCGCAAACTATCGTGACAAAAAAATCATCCAAAAGGATGATCATCTATCAATAATTACCTGTGGATAGAGAAATCCATCATTGTCCTAACTGCGCTATTAATCTCCTATGATCGATTATCAGAAATTCATACAGAGAAATTCCCGCAGAATCTATGCCAGTGGAGCCTTAGTTGCAGCGTTCTTTGCCGCATCTATCTTGCTCAATGGTGGGCCGAGTGGAACAGCCTGGATCGTCAAGAACGCTATTCCTACCGGCTCTCTCATTATCGCCCTAGATGTCTCAACCATAAAAGTGAATCTAGGAACTGATTCCACTCACTACATGTCAGCTAAAGACTTTATTGTTGGGCAATTTGCTACCCACACCTTAAACCCAGGTGATTTGATTTCCACCTCTGACTTAACCAAAATCAAGGGGGCATCAGAGGTCAGATATCTACCTCTAGGGATTGCTTTGGATGATCTTCCTATCGCATTGATGGCGGGTGATCACGCAGATATTTATGTCATCCCCAAGCAAGCATCCCTTGGTCCAGCACTTGTTGTATCCAATGTCAGTATTCACCAGATCGACAATAAATCCCGAGCACTGGGTGGCAATATCGAAATTGAAGTTTCGGTTGGTATTGCTGCTGCAATGAATCTGGTCGATGCTGAATCACAAGGACGTTTGGTGGTTTCACGACATGCGTTCTGAGATCCCACAACTAGAAGTGATTACTGCAATTCAAGATTCAGAGAGTGAAGATTTTGTCTCACAGCTTCTCTTCTCACAGGGCTGGAATATCATCTATAGGGCATTTGATGCAGATTCCCTAACAAGATTTATGCATAGTCGGGGGAGTGAACTAAGAACTGTAGTTATTTATATGACAGATCTCCCGCACTTTGACTCTTCAATTTTTAGCCAATTTGCAAGTAATACCATCACCTTTATTTCACTAGATGGAATCGAACTATCTTCACACATCATCATGAGCCAGATTCGTGGCCAATTGCGTCTACCTATGGTTCAAAATAGAGGAAACATTCCACATCTGAGTGCTGATGAGTTTCAGACTCCGGTATTCCAAGATAGAGCGCAACGAGGAAGTTCACAGAAAATTACTATACGTACAAGACAAGTAATTGCGGTCACAGGGAGTTGCGGTGCACCTGGAAGGACTAGATTTGCGATTTTACTGGCAGAAGAGTTATCCATTAAAAATAAAATTATGCTCATCGATGCTGATATGCGCTCACAAGGATTAAGTAGGCAAAGAGATTTAATTCGGACCCCAGAGATTGAAACTGTCCCTCTTAGCCCTGCAGATAGGCCAAGGACTTTGCCTATGAGTACTGATATGACAGTTGTAGACCTAGGAACGCTACCTGCGATCTCAGAAGCTGTTTCAGACCGTAGATGGCACGGTTCACTGATCAATAACGTCCTAGATAGCTCTACGCATCTTGTCTATTTAGTTAAATCAACCCCACCTAATATCGATGAACTCGGAATGTTTTTAAGGGAATTTCCTCTCCTTGCTAAGAAATTACCCGTGACGTATGTATGCGTTCTGGCAGGGCACTCGCGTGAACTCAGGGAATGGGAAGGCAAGTTTTTGACTCTCACGACTGGTGAGAGCCGGCATATCTTGCGAGAGAGCCAACTTGAGCGCGATATTGATGGGTCAGGATTGCCATTTATGAAGGCAGGAAATTCCAAACGAAAAGAGATTGCTAAGATTGCGCTCTCTCTTATTTAACAATGTCGTGAGGAGTGTGATCTGTGAGCTCTCGAATCGACTTAGCTGTTTCACATACCGCCCTTTCTCAACGCGATCGCGATCGCCTTTCAGAACTTATTTCTGAGTGGCAGTTACTAGCGGACCTTTCATTTGCAGATTTAGTACTCTGGGTTGCAAAGCGTAAGGATTATCAGAGTTGGCCTGAAGGTCACATTGCTATCGCCCATATTCGCCCTACAACAGCATCAACAGTTTTCGCTCAGGATTTAATCGGGCAAGAGCTTGCATGGGGGAAAAACCCACGAATAGATCGCTCGCTTTCCCAAGGTGAAATTGTTCGAGAAGATGAGCCAGAATTAGTAGGTGACATTCTTATAAAAGAAGAAACAGTTCCAGTTTTCTTTGAGGGAAACGTGATTGCTGTTATCTCTCGTCACCGTGATGCTGATCAGATGCGTTCACCTTCTAGGTTAGAACTTAATTATCGAGAGATAGCACACCGTGTGTATCACATGGTGTCAGAGGGAACATTTCCTATTCAAGATAGTTTTTATCAAGCAGAAGCAGCACCTCGAGTTGGTGATGGTTTAATCAGACTTAATGCTCAAGGTGCAGTGAGTTATGCAAGCCCTAATGCTCGCTCTGCTGTGAGTAGGTTGGGGTGGGAATTAGAAGTTGAAGGTGCTCAATTAGGAGTAATTTTTGATTCCTTATCAAAACACCAGAGCGCTCCTAAAGAAGAAAATTGGGCGACAATTTTGAATGGAAAAATACTCAGGCGCGATGATTTTGAAAATGCAAATGCAGTAGTTGATCTACTTGTCATTCCTCTTATTGAGTCACAAGAGCCAATTGGAGCGATTGTCCTTGTGCATGATGTAACAGAACTTCGTAATAGAGATCGCGCACTTGTCACTAAAGATGCAACAATTAGAGAGATTCACCACCGAGTTAAAAATAATCTTCAAACAGTTTCCGCGCTGCTTCGCCTTCAATCAAGACGGGTAGAGGATCCAATTGCTAGTGCCGCGCTAGCTGAAGCAGTTCGTCGTGTTGCATCTATTGCAATTGTTCACGAAACACTTTCAACATCATCTGCTGAGACAGTACTTTTTGATGATGTTTATGATCGTATAGTTCAGAACGCAATTGAACTCAGCCCGCGCCCGATTTCACTTGGAAAACTCGGTGAGTTTGGCCTGCTTGACTCCCAAGTTGCAACACCTCTTGCCCTGGTCATTACTGAACTCATTCATAACTCACTTGAACATGGACTTGAGAAAAGTGGAGATCAACTACGAATTGAAGTAGATCTACAAGATAATAAATATGAGATTAAGGTCATCGATAATGGTGTGGGATTGCCTGCTGGATTTGATTGGGAAACCTCATCAAACCTAGGCTTACAGATTGTAAGAACCCTGACAGAAAATGAACTCAAAGGTTCAATTGTTTTAAGAAGAGTAAATGATGAGACTGTTGCGCTACTCAGCTTTAAAGTTTAGAACTGATTCTGACTTTCCAGCATACGAGCACGATTACGCGCAGCACGGCGCTTGAGAGCGCGTCGTTCATCTTCAGATAATCCGCCCCACACGCCAGCATCTTGGCCACTTTCAAGTGCCCATGCCAAACATGCTTCTTTCACATTGCAGCGGTTACAAACTTTTTTCGCTTCTTCAATCTGCGCTAGTGCAGGTCCTGTATTTCCAATAGGAAAGAAGAGCTCCGGATCTTCATCGCGGCAAGCGGAATCATGACGCCAATCCATGCTCAGTTTTTCTCCTTAAATATAGGGAAGTACACATTCATGCTCAAAAACTCTTTTCAGATGTTCATTTGTCATTTCGACTCTGAAAATCCAAATTGAGGATAGGTAAGCGTTGAATACGTGCTTATTCTCCCGTACTGACAAGAAGATAACAAGGACCTTTGCATATTTATTTCCGTGCCCCTGACAGGAGTTGAACCTGCGCACCCGCCTCCGGAGGGCGGTGCTCTATCCACTGAGCTACAGGGGCCAGCACTTGGAAACTGAGTAAAACAAGCAAGTTAAGCGTATCAGTGAAAGAATTAAGCCATGAATACAGATCACAATCATGAAGAAAGTGCTTATTTTGCGACCGGTTGTTTCTGGGGGGCAGAGCGTAGATTCTGGAATTTAGATGGTGTGACACATACCTCAGTTGGATATATGGGCGGCAATAAGTCGAACCCGACTTATGAAGAAGTCTGCACTGCCATCACAGGTCACGCAGAAATGGTTGAAGTTAGATTTAACCCATCTGTTATTTCATATAGAAGTTTATTAGAAGAATTTTGGGTGATGCATGATCCAACATCTTTGAACCGACAAGGCGGAGATATCGGCACGCAATATCGCAGCGCAATATTTACGACAAGTGACGCTCAACAGGCAGAAGCGCTGGCAACCCGAGATATATATAACGCAGAGTTAAAAAAGAATGGAATGGATGAGATAGTGACAGAGATTTCATCTGCCACGGGCGTTACTTATTGGCCTGCTGAGGAGTACCACCAACGCTATTTAGAGAAGAACCCACATGGATATGACTGCCATTCATCCACGGGAGTCTCTTTTCCATCACACTCACTTACTACCAACTAGAGCTTTCTCCTTCTGTTGCTCGCCAGCAATACCAGGCGACAATACTTTGCATTCCTTGGAACTTATCTCCAATGGGATCTAGCTTTTTTGGATCAATCTGTGTTTTGAGTCTGTGAATCTTCTCCCAGCCGCGGCGCATCGCAAGATCACCAACAGGCCATAGATCAAGACGTCCAAGGTGAAACATGAGAAACATTTCAACAGTCCAGCGCCCGATACCCCAAATTGCTGTGAGTTCTTCAGAAATCTTCTCATTGGAAAGTTTTCCAAATTTCTTAAACTCAATGGCTCCAGAAAGTGTTGCATCTGTGAGGTCTTGAATTGCTCTGACTTTAGCGCCGGAAACACCAAGGCTTCGTAGATCGGTAATAGCTAGCTGAGAAATATTTTCAGGTGCAATATACAGGACACGTTCTTCTAACCGCGCATAAATCGTATCGGCAGCTTTTACTGATAGCTGCTGAGAGATAATGGATCCGACTAAGGTCTCATAGTGAGTCTTTTTTGGCCGCTTACGGTTAATTGTGCAGAGCGGAGATGAGGCCATGATTTCTTTAAATTTTGGATCAATTTTTACGATGGCCCGGACATAACGCTTCATTTCAGCTTCAGTGGTTAGCGGCACAGGACTAACTTATCGGTAGGCTAAGGCAATGAATAATTCACACGTAAGTGCTGGTGCCTGGGTCATTACCTTGGTATCACTGGCATTCGTGCTCCTCATTGACTTTCTCTTAGCCTTTCGCAATCGGCATAAGGAAACAACACTTAAGTCTGCGGCGCTATGGACTATTTTCTATGTTTCAGCAGCCGTCGTTTTTGGTTCCACGCTAGGCATTTGGCTTTCTGAGCAGGCAAGAAGTGAATTTTTTGCTGGTTGGCTTACTGAGTACTCACTTTCATTTGATAATTTATTTGTCTTTGTCTTAATTATGGCCCGCCTGAAGGTGGAGAAAAGTAAAGAAGAGATGGTCCTTTTCTATGGGATTGTTTCCTCGTTATTCTTGCGAGGCATATTTATAGCTGCTGGCTCAGCGGTAGTGAATAGGTTTCAATGGGTCTTTTACTTCTTTGGTTTCTTCTTGATTTACACCGCCTTCTCACTTCTTAAAGAGAGTGAAGAAGAGGAATGGACTGAGGGCAAAGCAACAGCCTGGCTTCGCAAGCGAGGGGCGTCAGTAGTTGTCATTGCATTAACTGCCATAGCGATTACAAACGTACTTTTTGCCTTTGATTCAATCCCCGCGATTTTTGGATTAACGAGAAACCCGTATGTGATTGTTACGGCAAATGTATTTGCCCTGATGGGGCTCAGGCAGCTCTATTTTCTTATCGGCAACCTGATGCATAAGTTGGTCTACCTAACTCAAGGCTTATCGGTCATTCTTGGATTTATTGGGGTCAAATTAATTTTTGAAGCAGCCCTCTCCCAGAAGCACCACAAAGTTATTGGAATAAATATTCCCGAGATCTCACTTGGCCTTAGCCTGGGCTTTATCATCGGCGTTCTATGTCTGACTACCCTTCTGAGCCTGCTCAAATCACGTAAGAGTGCGTGAGGCGAGAAATTATTCGTTAGGCTTATCTCATGTCAGATTTCCATAAGTTGACCCCTGGCGGGCTCACGCCTGATTCTCAAGTAGTTGCCGCCGGAAGACCTAAGCGCGATGTTGACGCACCGGTAAACACTTCAATTACTTTAAGTTCAACATACATAGCGCCAGGTCAAGTTGGGTATGGCCGCGATGGGAATCCAACATGGTCTGCGTTGGAAGCTGCAATTGAAGAGTTAGAGGGCGGAAAGACGTTAGCTTTCGCATCAGGTCTTGCAGCAATTTCTGCTTATTTTTCAACCTTGCCACGAGGTGTTGTCATTACAACATCTAAAAATGGTTATAGCGGACTTATGCTCATGCTTCGTAAGATGCAGGAGTCAGGGGCTGCAGAGGTTCGTTATGTTGATATTTCAAATACCCAAGAGGTATTAGGCGCCCTTAACGGCAGTAATTTGCTCTGGATTGAATCTCCAACTAACCCTGCACTTGAAGTTGCTGATATGCCAACTCTCATTAAAGAGGCAAAGGCAGCGAAGATCGCTGTAGGTGTTGACAGCACATTTGCTACACCACTATTGCAAAAGCCCCTAGAGATGGGCGCAGACATTGTTATTCACTCACTCACTAAATACATCTCAGGTCACTCTGATGTTCTTTTAGGATCTGCTTCGACGAAAGATGAAGCGCTTCTGGAAAAACTCAGCGACGCCCGAGGACTTGGGGGAGGGATTCCTGGCCCATTTGAAGCGTGGTTAACACTTCGAGGTCTTCGTACACTTGCAATTCGATTAGAGCGCGCGCAGAGCAATGCACTTGAATTAGCGAAGCGTCTATCTAGCCATCCCGCTGTTGAGAAGGTGCGCTATCCAGGCTTGCCAACAGATGCTCACCATAAGGTCGCTAGTAGTTTTATGAAAGGCTATGGAGCGATGATCTCATTTGATGTGAAGGGCGGGCCAGGAGCTGCTGATAAGGCATGTGCATCATCAGAATTGATTACTTTTGCTACTTCTCTTGGCGGGGTTGAGTCCTTGTGGGAACGTCGTCACCGTTGGAGCAATGAGAGTGCAAGCATCCCAACAAATCTTGTGCGTCTATCTGTCGGTA
>CAIUAO010000065.1 GCA_903897155.1 uncultured Actinomycetes bacterium
ACCTGGGTTAGTCAAAGATGCTCTCGCTCGAGAAAATAAAATTGACCACGTTGCTATTGGAATGGGTCCTGGACCTTTTACTGGGCTTCGTGTGGGAATTGCATTTGGGCAGAGCTTTGCGACTGCTCGCAATATCCCCTGGATTGGCGTTGATTCATTGGCGGCGCTAGCTACTGAACATGATGATGCAGAGTTCATTGTTGCCATTGATGGACGCCGTAGAGAGTTTTTTGCAAGCCATTATGTGGCTGGGAAATTACTTGCCCCATCACGGGTAATGCAACGGGAGTCTCTTGCAGAACTTTCTATTCCTGTTTATTACGGAAGTCCAAAGACGAGTGCGATTGCAGATTTATCACTCACGCAAGCCTCAATCCTTGAACCAATCTATATTCGAAAGCCTGATGCTTATCCTGCGCCCAAAGATGTGAAGTTTCGCCCGTGGCTACAGACAGATCTTGTAAATATTTTTGCAATTGAAAAAGATGTATTTGGCAAAGAAGCATGGACGATGGCTCAGCTGAAAGAGGAATACGCAGGCAAGGATCGACAGCGTCTTGTCGCCGAAATAAACGGAGAAGTTATTGGTTATGCCGGCGCATTAAAACTGGGCGAGGTCACAGATATTTTGACCCTTACAGTTAAGCCAGAATTTCGCAGGCGCGGTATTGCCCGTGAATTTCTTAAAAGGCTCATTGATTGGTCACGCAATCAAAAAGTAGAGGCAGTCATGCTTGAAATGCGCAAGGGAAATATTGAAGCCGAGCCTTTATATCTGGCAAACGGCTTTAGGCACATTTCACAGAGGCCTAACTATTACGGCCATGGGGTGGATGCAATCATTATGCGCAAGGAACTCACATGAGTAGCCCATTGATCTTAGGTATTGAAACTTCCTGTGATGAGACCGCTGTTGGAATCGTCCACGGACGAAAGTTGTTAGCAAACGTCATTTCATCAAGCGTGGAAGAGCATGCACGATTTGGCGGAGTAGTACCTGAGATAGCAAGCCGTGCTCATCTCGAAGCAATGCAGCCGGTCATTGCCCAAGCGCTCAGTGATGCACAGGTAAAACTCGAAGATATTGATGCAATCGGTGTGACAGCAGGTCCTGGACTCATTGGCGCGCTCCTTGTGGGAACAAGCGCGGCATCTGGTTTAGCACTTGGTTTAGATAAGCCGCTCTATGGTGTCAATCATCTCTCATCACACCTTGCTGTTGATGCACTCGATGAATCACACAAACTTGGCCCCGCAATCGGATTACTCGTGAGTGGCGGGCATAGTTCTATTATCCAAGTAAATGACATTGCTCAGAGTGTTCAGGTTCTAGGAGCAACTATTGATGACGCAGCTGGTGAAGCCTTCGATAAAATTGCCAGACTTCTTGGTTTGGATTTTCCTGGGGGACCTGAGATTGATAAGTTAGCTAAAGAAGGTGAAAAGAACGCGATTGATTTCCCTCGGGGATTAAGTGATACCGATTATGACTTCTCATTCTCTGGTTTAAAAACAGCAGTCGCGCGTTATCTGCAAAAAACACCTGATGCCAAGCGAGCAGATATTGCAGCATCATTTCAAGAAGCAGTCGTTGATGTTCTTCTGAATAAATCACTAGCAGCATGTGCATCCACAGGAATTGATACTTTGCTCATCGCCGGAGGAGTTGCAGCCAATTCACGGCTCAGGCAGCTTGCAGCCCAAAGATGCGCTACGGCCGGTGTTCTGCTTCGAACTCCGCCGACTGCCTTGTGTACTGATAACGGGGCAATGGTGGCCGTTATGACCTCACTAGCGGTGTCAGCAGGCGTGAAGGCCTCTCACATAGGGCTAGAAGCCCTCTCAACGGTGCCCCTAAGCCAGCCGGTCTGGGCGTAGAAGTCCCGAGTTGAAGGCGCCCGCACGGGCTATCTATGATTAGCACTCGCAGACCTAGTCTGCTAAACCCTAGTTTTTGAGGATAAATAAAAGAAATAGAGGAGCACATCATGGCCGTAGCCATTAAGCCACTTGAAGACCGCATCGTCGTTAAAGCGAACGAGGCAGAACAGACAACTGCATCAGGACTTGTTATTCCTGACACTGCAAAAGAAAAGCCACAGGAAGGCACAGTTGTTGCTGTTGGACCAGGACGCTTTGATGATGGCGTGCGCGCACCTATGGATGTAAAGGTTGGAGACGTTGTTCTCTATAGCAAGTACGGCGGAACTGAAGTGAAGTACAACAACGAGGAGTACCTCGTTCTTTCAGCTCGCGATGTTCTTGCCATCATTGAGAAGAAATAACAATGGGTAAAACTTTATCCTTCGACGAAGAAGCACGTCGCGCCATGGAGCGCGGGGTCAACATCCTCGCCGACACAGTGAAGGTAACCCTTGGACCTAAGGGTCGTAACGTTGTTATCTCAAAGTCTTATGGAGCGCCTCTCATCACAAATGATGGCGTAACCATTGCTAAAGAGATTGAACTTTCAGATCCAGCAGAGAACATGGGCGCTCAACTTGTTAAGCAAGTTGCAGAAAAGACCAATGACGTCGCCGGTGATGGAACTACAACAGCAACCGTTCTAGCTCAAGCAATGGTGAAGGAAGGTCTTCGTAACCTTGCTGCCGGCGCTCAGCCAATGGATATTAAGTTCGGAATCGAAGCAGCCGTGAAGGCAGTTTCAGAAGAGCTCAAGAAGAATTCAACACCTGTTTCTGGCAAAGCACAGATCGCAGATGTTGCAACTATCTCTGCCCAAGATAAAGCAATCGGTGATTTGATCGCTGAAGCTATGGACAAGGTTGGCAAAGATGGAGTCATCACAGTTGAAGAGTCATCAACAACTGGTTTAGAGCTGGACTTCACTGAAGGTATGCAATTTGATAAGGGTTACATCTCTCCTTACTTTGTTACCGATTCAGATCGTATGGAGACAGTTCTAGAAGATGCATTCATTTTGATCTCAGGTCAGAAGATCTCAGCACTTGCTGAAATCCTGCCTGTGCTCGAAAAGGTTGCTCAAAGCAACAAGCCTCTTTTGATCATCGCTGAAGATGTTGAGGGTGAAGCACTTTCAACACTTGTTGTGAACCGCATGCGCGGAACATTTACATCTGCTGCCGTTAAGGCACCAGGCTTTGGTGATCGTCGCAAGTCAATGTTGCAAGACATTGCGGTGCTCACAGGTGGTCAGGTTATTACCGCTGATGTTGGACTCAAGTTAGAGCAAGTAACTATTGATCTACTTGGTAAGGCCCGCCGCGTTGTTATCACCAAGGACACCACAACAATCGTTGATGGTGCTGGGGATAAGACTGAGGTAGCAGCTCGTGTGAATGAGATCCGCAACGAACTTGCTCAATCAGATTCTGATTGGGATAAAGAGAAGTTGCAGGAGCGTGTTGCAAAGCTTGCTGGTGGCGTCTGTGTCATCAAGGTTGGCGCACACACAGAGGTAGAACTCAAGGAGAAGAAGCACCGTCTTGAAGATGCTATTTCTGCTACACGCGCAGCCGTTGAAGAGGGAATCGTTGTTGGCGGTGGCGCAGCACTTGTGCATGCAGCCGGCGCACTAGATGGCGATCTTGGTCTTGAGGGTGATCGCGCAGTCGGCGTTCGCCTGGTCAAGAAGTCATGCGATGAACCACTTCGTTGGATAGCAGAAAATGCTGGCCAAGAAGGTTACGTCGTTGTTGCAAAGGTTCGCACAATGAAGCCAAATGAAGGTTTCAATGCCGCAACTGATGTTTATGAAGATCTAGTTAAAGTCGGCGTGATCGATCCTGTAAAGGTGACCCGTTCAGCTTTGGCTAATGCCGCGTCAATTGCTGCAATGTTTATTACAACCGAAGCGCTGGTCTTTGAAACACCAGAAGATAAGGTTGAAGAGGCGCAAGGCCGTGGTCATAGCCATGGACCTGGCGGTCACTCACATTAATTAATATTAATTAAGAAGCAGTAACAAGCTCCGCGCCCGGAACATGGCGTGGAGTTTTTGTGTGGCGAGCACCAAGAACTAGACGCTCGTCTTCAGACAGACCGCCCCACAT
>CAIUAO010000066.1 GCA_903897155.1 uncultured Actinomycetes bacterium
CTCCAAAGACAATAAATCTTCGGTGCTCTCTCTACGCACGATTACGCGGGTTTTGCCATCAAGGACGGCCACAACGGCAGGCCTGGTGATGTGGTTGTAGTTGCTGGCCATAGAACGGCCATAAGCACCCGTTGCTGGCACGGCCAAGATATCTCCGGGGCCAACGTCGCCAGCCAAAGAAATCTGCCTAATAACAATGTCTCCTGTTTCGCAATGCTTACCAACAATGCGGGTATTTACTTCTGCAGAAGTTGATGTGCGATTAGCAATGATCGCCATGTAGTCGGCGTCATACAGAGATGGGCGAATGTTATCTGACATTCCGCCATCCACTGATACATAACGGCGAACCTTGCCATCATCTAACGTGACATCTTTTGTTGTGCCGACTGTATAAAGAGTTGTTGTTGTTGGACCAACGATTGCTCGTCCTGGTTCAATAGAAATTCTTGGCACAGCAAGCTTTGCCGCTGCGCATTGGGCTTTAACTACCTTTGCTAAGTCAGCAAGAACGCTATTGGCATCAAGGCTTTTCTCTCCAGCAAGATAGGCAATGCCATATCCCCCACCAAGATCTAACTCTGGGAGTTCTGCGCCACATTCATCGCGGTAGCGAGCGAGCAGACCAATAAGTTTGCCTGCAGCAATTTCAAATCCTTCACTATCAAAGATCTGTGAACCAATATGTGAGTGAAGACCTGCAAGATATAACGATGCATGCTTGCCCGTTTCGGTAATGGCGTTCCACGCAGCACCTGAAGCGAGTGAAAATCCAAACTTCACATCTTCATGGGCTGTTGAAATTGCCTCATGAGTGTGAGCATCTACTCCAGGAGTAATGCGCAAATAAACCTTTTGAACTTTTCCAAGTTCTTCTGCAAGCAGAGCTACTCGCTCGATCTCCTGGAATGAATCCATGACGATTGTTCCAACACCAAGTGAGATCGCAGTTTTTATTTCTTCTAATGATTTGTTATTACCGTGTAGTTCAACCTTGCTCATATCAAAGCCTGCAGCCTTTGCTACTGCTAGCTCACCACCTGAACAGACATCTAAACCCAGACCATTGCGAGCGACCCAGCGGGCAACTTCTTTACAGATAAATGATTTCGCTGCGTAATAAACAGTTCCGGCTTGGGCTTCAAATGCACTATCTAGTGCGCCTTTCCAGGCAAGTGCGCGCGCATCAAAATCTGCTTGATCAATAACAAATAAGGGAGTCCCATGTTCTTCTGCAATATCTGTAGCGATTGCTCCGCCAATATGTAATTGCCCATCACTGATAAGGCTGTGAGAGGAGAAGACCTCCGGGGCAAACTTTGTCATTCTTCTGTTTCCTTATCTTTCTTGACAACTACATGCGCTCTGGTGCGCTTACACCAAGCAAGGCTAACGAATTGGCGATCACCTGCGCAGTTGCTTTACATAAAGTAGCGCGGGCACTTGATAGTGCCCCTGCTTTTTCTTCCCCAAGAGGCAAGACGCGGCAATCTGCATAGAAGCGGTGATAAACCCCAGCGATCTCTTCGATATAGCGCGCAACTCTGTGTGGTTCACGGAGCTCAGCAGCCCCAGCAACAATGCGAGGAAACTCTGCAAGCGCCCCGATCAACTCGCGCTCCCTTTCATGTGTCAGCAGTTCTGGATGAACATAATCTGCTCCGTAAGGGATACCTAACTCTTCAGCATTGCGCAGTACTGCGCAGATACGCGCATGGGCATATTGAACGTAATAGACAGGGTTCTCATTTGTGCGACTACGAAGTAGATCCACATCCATCACCATCGGAGTATCAGTGGGATAACGGATAAGGGTGTAGCGGGCCGCGTCAACGCCCACCTTCTCGACAAGTTCTTCAAGAGTGATGATGGTGCCGGCGCGCTTGCTGAGTTTGAGTTCTTCGCCATTTTCAATGATCTTCACCATCTGGCCGATAAGAATTTCAATGTTGTACTCGGGGTTATCTCCCGCGCATGCGGCAATCGCTTTAAGCCGGTTCACATAGCCATGGTGATCTGCACCTAACATATAGATACAGATATCAGAGCCGCGCTCACGCTTGCTTATGTAGTAAGCAGTATCTGATGCAAAGTAAGCAAATGTGCCGTCAGATTTAATCATCACGCGGTCTTTATCATCACCAAAGTCTGTTGTGCGAAGCCAGATTGCTCCCTCTTGCTCATAGACGTGTCCTTGGGCCTTGAGTGTGTCTTGGCAGTGGCCAAAGAAATTATTTTCATAAAGTGAGAGCTCAGAGAACCAGGTATCAAAGTGCGTACCAAATGTATCTAGAACTCTTTGCTGATCTTTGAGTTGCAGTGCGTAACCGGCATCGCGAAATGCACCGATACTTGTGCTTTCATCTAGCTTGAGAAAATCAGGATGTTCTTTCTTAATCTCTTGGGCTATATCACCGATGTATTCACCGTGATAACCATCTTCAGGAACGCTCTGCCCTAGGGCTGCGGCGCGAAGTGAGGCACCAAATAACTCCATCTGATTTCCGCGGTCATTAATATAAAACTCACGAGATACTTTTGCTCCGGCGGCGCTGAGAACTCGTCCTAGCGCATCTCCTACAGCTGCCCATCGCGTGTGACCAAGATGCAAGGGTCCTGTTGGGTTTGCGCTAATGAATTCAAGATTGACTGATACGCCTTTTAAGACTTCCCCGTGTCCAAACTTCGCCCCTTGTTCAAGGATCTGACTAATAACTTGTGCTTGTGAAGCACGGTCAAGAGTGATGTTGATAAACCCAGGACCTGCAATATCTAAAGCAGAGACGCTTTGCTTAATAAATGAATCGGCTTCTAGATGCTTAATAATTATTTCTGCTACTTCCCGAGGATTTAAACCAGCGCTCTTTGCTAGAGCGAGCGCAATTGAGGTGGCGTAGTCACCATGATCACGGTTCTTTGGTCTTTCTAAAGTGATGGAATCTGGAAGCACTAAGCCGCTTGGA
>CAIUAO010000067.1 GCA_903897155.1 uncultured Actinomycetes bacterium
CCTGGGATGCCGGTAATGCCAGCAGCATTGAGGAATCCAGGGATAAGGAAGAGAACACCAATGACAGGCACGATGATGTGCAGGAATAGGTGGCGCTCTTCTTTGCGGTGCTTTGCGTAATACCCAATGCAAGCGATATTTGCCACGATATAGACAAGTACAACAATCACAACAAGACCCGTAGCAACGATTCCAAATGCAACCTGTGGTGTGTACTTAAATCCAAGCCCAAGTCCAAGGACTAACCCAATAATGAGCTGCCAAAGAAGAGCATTGCGTGGTGATTTGTACTTTGCATCTAGATTAGCGAAGCTGCGAGGGAATGCTCCTACGCGACCAAATGCATAAGCGGTACGTGTAAAGACGTTTGCTCCCGCGTTCGCATTTGCGATTGTTGAGTTCACAATCGCGATAATCACAAATACGTAAAAGACGCCTGAAACGCCCTTAGCTAGTCCATCCCACGGGACGCCATTGTTGTATCCAGCAAAATCTTTGAACTTATCTGGACCAAAGACAACAGTGGCTGCATAGGTGGTGAAGATGTAGACAGCAGCGATAGAAACAGTAGCAATCATGATTGCTTTTGGAACGTTCTTGCGAGGATCTTTGCTCTCTTCTGCAAGAGGCGCAGCAGCTTCAAAACCTGAGAAGGCTAGAAGTGTGAAGACAGATCCTGCAATGACGCCAGACCAACCATGGAAACCTTTGGCATTAGCGTGAGCAGTTGTAAACACTGACAAGGTGTTGTTATGTCCTGCTTTGAAGACAAGGAAAATGCCCAAAAGAACGAAGACTGTGATCTCAAAGAAACCGAGCCATGTTCCTACCTTGGCTGATGTGCGCACGCCGCGGTAAACAAGGAAACAGACAAGCAATGTTCCTAGGGTCATAAATACCCACCAAGAACCTAGAGGGAATCCCTTGCTGTTCGCATTCCATTCACCAGCAACTGTGTAACCAAGTTGCAGCATGACAAGTGGAACGATGAGAACTTCAACGGCTGCATATGCCCATCCAACTAGATAGCCAACCCATGGACGAAGTCCGATTGCGCTATACGTTGCTACAGATCCTGCAGCAGGGATGTGCTTAGCAAGTTGACCGATACTTGAAGCGGTGAAAAGAATTCCAATGAATGCAAAAAGAACTGCTAGTGGAAGCGCTCCACCTGCAAGTGGTGAGCCGAAAGGAATAGATGCTGCGATTGCAGCTCCTGGCGCCATTGAACAGATTGACTGGAATACGACTTCACGTAGTCCAATCGCATTTCCTTCGAGCTTGCTAACTGGGTTACTCATATCTCTCCTTGTGGTAACTGTTATACGAGAGGCGTCTAAAGGGAAGGCCTCTTAAGTGATGAAATTGTCGCAGAAGATCAGAAATAAGGGGCAAGAATGAGGGAAAATCTTGAGGTAATTATCTACGCGAAATTATGTAAGCCTAAGTAGGCAGCCACCCAGAACATCACCACAGCGATCAGTAAATCTAGGACCTTCCAAAAAATAGGCTTGGACATATATTTAGAAGCAGCTTTGGCCCCGTATCCAATCGAGGTAAACCAGATGACACTGCCAATCATTGCCCCTGCGGCGAAGTACCACGTCTTGCCTGTGAATTGATTGGCAATTGCTCCAAGCAAGATCACTGTATCGAGATAAACGTGTGGATTGAGAAATGTGAGAGCAAGAGTTGTTGTAGCAACTTTGTTTCTACTTAAAACAGGCGCAGTTGTTGCAGAAAGTGTTTGAGTGCGCAGAGCTGCTCGCAGGCTCTTAATTCCAAACCAAGTGAGATAGATGACGCCAAACCAACGGACAAATTCTAAAACTCCAGAGTGGGATTGGATGAGAGCTCCAAGACCACCAGCACCTAGCGAGATCAAAAACGCATCAGATGCAGAACAGATAGCAACAACAAGAAAGACATGCTGTCTGGTTAGACCTTGTCGTATGACAAAAGCATTTTGAGCACCAATTGCGATGATCAGAGAGAGCCCCGCGAAAAGTCCTGAAAGTAGGGCGAACATGAGATGAGTTTAGCGATGGTGGACGATACTGGGATCGAACCAGTGACCCCCACAATGTCAATGTGGTGCTCTACCGCTGAGCCAATCGTCCAGGTCTTTGTGTTGCAATTGCGACTAGGTCACAATCTACATTATTAGCTGGCTATCCCGAAATCTCTTATTACTCATTCTTATTACTCATAATGTGAGTAAAGATGGCAAACTTTGGATATGGGACTGGTCTATCAAGAAACGGGTGGCGGTGAGCCGCTTCTATTAATTCATGGGATGGGCTCAGCAAGTTCGGCATGGAAATTGATTACGCCAACTCTTGCTAAGAATTTCAAAGTGATTTCTATAGACCTGCCTGGGCATGGTGGGTCTTCTTATGATCGTAATCAAGCGATGGATCCGCATTCACTCGCATTGCTCGTCTATGCAGAATTAGATAAACGAGGATATGAAAAGGTGCATCTTGTTGGAAATTCCTTAGGGGGATGGATTGCTTTAGATTTTACATCCACATTTCCAAACAACGTCTTAAGTGTCACGGCGATTGCACCTGCTGGCTTATGGCTTAAGCATTCGGGTAAACGGGGGATTGCTTCTTTCTCTCGTGCA
>CAIUAO010000068.1 GCA_903897155.1 uncultured Actinomycetes bacterium
CTCCAGTCGTATTTTCATCACAGGTGATTGGCAGTGAAACAGATGCGAAGAAAGCTGCTCTTAAATCAGGAGAAGTCCTACTTTTAGAAAACGTGCGCTTTGAAGCATCTGAAACAAGTAAGGATGATGGCGACCGTAAGGATCTGGCCGAAAAACTAACTAGAACTATGGATTATTTTGTAAGTGACGGATTTGGCGCAGTTCACCGCAAACATGCATCCGTCTATGATGTTGCAAAAATTCTTCCACATGCTGCAGGTTTTCTTGTAGCCGCTGAAATTGATGTGTTGCGTAAACTGACCGTGAATCCTGAGCGTCCGTATGGAGTCGCCCTAGGTGGTTCAAAAGTCTCAGACAAAATCGGCGTCATTAAGAATCTCCTTGGCAAAGTCAATGTTTTAGCTATTGGCGGGGGAATGCTTTTCACATTCCTTGCTGCCCAAGGTCATGAGATTGGTAAGTCTCTTGTTGAGAAAGATCTTATTGATGACGTAAAAAAGCTTTTAGAGGAAGCAAAGAAGTTAGGAGTTCAAATTTTGTTACCTAGCGATATCGTCGTGGCACCTACTTTTGCAATCGATGCGACTCCAACTCTTGTACAGGCAGATGCAATTCCTGCTGATCAAATGGGTCTAGATATCGGGCCAGAGAGCGCCGCCGCATTCGCAGCCGCACTTGTCCAATGCAAAACAGTTTTCTGGAATGGACCTATGGGCGTCTTTGAATTTCCAAACTTCGCACATGGGACAAAAACTGTTGCGCAGGCGCTAACAGAAGTTTCTGGTATTTCCGTAGTTGGTGGGGGAGATTCAGCTGCTGCTGTAAGAAAACTTGGTTTTAACGATAGCCAATTCGGTTATATTTCTACTGGTGGCGGTGCGTCACTTGAATATCTAGAAGGAAAATCCCTACCCGGAATTGAGGTCCTGGAAAATGCGTAAGCCAATAATTGCGGGCAACTGGAAGATGAATTTAAATCATCTTGAAGCAATAGCAGTTACACAAAAACTCTCTTACTCACTAGAAGAGCGTGACTATGAAGCTGTTGAAGTGGTCATATTCCCACCCTTTACAGATATTCGCTCAGTACAAACTTTGATCGATGGAGATCGACTTAAGCTTCAATATGGTGCACAAGATTTATCCCCTGATGCATCAGGGGCATTTACTGGAGATATCTCTGGCTCTATGCTCAATAAACTTGGATGTTCCTATGTGCTGATCGGTCATTCAGAGCGCAGAACTATTCATAATGAAGGTGACGCACTAGTTGCTAGCAAAATAAAAGCAGCATTAGCGAACGAGTTAATTCCAATTTTGTGTATCGGCGAGGATCTTTCTATCCGCGAGGCAGGTACTCACGTTGCTCATGTGGTTGCCCAAGTCCAAGCGGCACTCTCAGGATTTCATAAGCCAGATTTGAAGAAAATTGTCTTTGCATATGAACCTGTGTGGGCAATTGGAACAGGCAAGACTGCAACGCCTGCTGATGCTCAGGAAGTTTGTTCTGCAATTCGTTCAGCGCTTGCGACCATCGCAGGAAATGAAATTGCCGAGGAAGCTCGTGTCCTCTACGGAGGTTCAGTGAAATCTGCCAATATTCTGGAGATTATGAATGAAGCAGATATCGATGGAGCCCTTGTTGGGGGAGCCAGCTTGGACCCTGAAGAGTTCGCTCGAATCGCCAAGTTCCACCGTGTAGTGAAGGCTTCTTAACCCCATTTGACCCGCTATCCTTAGCGTCTAGATTTCATGAAGGAGTTTTAACGTGGCTTTAGCACTTTCTATCCTCTTGGTCATAACAAGTATCTTGATGATCTTGTTGGTTTTGCTTCACAAGGGCAAAGGAAGCGGTCTATCTGACCTTTTCGGAGGCGGAATTTCTTCCAACTATGGAGGTTCATCAGTTGTTGAGAAGAACCTTGATCGAATCACAATTGTTGTCGGAGGTCTGTGGTTTGCAGGCGTAGTAGCACTTGGTTTATATCTTAAGTAAAAGTTTTATAGGTTTTGTTCTATCCATGAGTAGTAGCGAACATAGGAGTAAAGATGGCCGGTAGTGCAATCCGTGGAAGTCGCGTCGGTGCGGGACCAATGGGTGAGGCAGAGCGCGGAGAAGCAATTGCTCGCTTCCGTGTTAGTTACTGGTGCGCAAATGGACACGAAACACGTCCTTCATTTGCCGAAGATGGCACCGTAGCCATTCCTAATGAGTGGGATTGCCCACGTTGTGGTTACCCAGCTGGTTTAGATAAAGATAAGCCACCAATGCCTTTGAAGAATGAGCCATACAAAACTCACCTTGCATATGTGAAGGAGCGTCGCAGCGAAGCAGAAGCTTCAAAGATTCTTGCCGATGCCTTGTCAAAGCTACGTGGGGAAGACTAAGCCTTACTGATTAGCTCAACGAGCTGAGCAATTCCCTTTTTTCTGTTCTTTAAGTGAACTCTTAATACTGGGAAATCTCTACTTCCAAGAGCCTGTCCATCTCCGAGTGCCTGTGCCATGAGAAGTGTGTGAAAAGAGAAATTCTGTCCTGGTATTTCAAGGTCTTGTGTATTTTCACCAGTAATTTGTAAGAAAGCTCCATTGTGTTGGCCACCTTTATGAAATTGACCAGTGGAGTGGAGAAATCGTGGGCCCCAACCGAATGTAACTCCGCGGTTCATCTTCTCAGCCAGTAGTGAGCGAATTTTTGTAACATCATCATCTATTCCACGGGCCAGATAAGCCATGATTGCCACGTAATGAGAATGTGTAGAAATAAAGTTTTTGATGATTTCTTGAGCTGATATACCTTGCGCCACTGCGTAAATAGCCAGAACGTCATCCTCATATGAAGCCTGCAATGTGGGGACTTTCCCATCTTCCCACTGGGCAAGAAGCGTGCCCGTACGTTCTTTTGCTTCTGTGACATTTGGCTGATTAAAGGGATCTACTTTGAGTGCGTAACTAAGTAAGGCTGTAACCCACTCCCAAAGAATAAATTGCTCTCCTAAAGTTGCATGCACAACAATATCTGCAAAACTTGAATCAGCGAATCCAACTTTTAACCCTGATCCACCGATCTTTGCATCTGCAGATTCGATGACTATAGGTAAACGGCCGGTTTGGTTCTTTCCTGTTGATTCAGCAATAAGTTGCTCGATCCAATCTGATAGCCCAGGTACTTGTGAGCCAGAATCAAAAAATGCAACATTCTGTTCTCCTGCATCAAAAAGTGCAGCAGCAATTTGTACTGCTGGTGAGTTAGTTTCTGTGAATTTCTTACTTGCAGCGTAGGCATCATCTATGAGAACTGAGACATCAACACCGATAAGAGCTGCAGGAACAAGGCCAAATGCACTCAGTGCGCTATAGCGACCACCAACATTAGGATCAGCATTAATGACTTTAAGATGATCCTCGCGAGATGACTTATCAAGAGGGGAACTGGGGTCAGTAACGATAACTAAATGATTAGCAGGGTTAAGGCCTGCATCGATTATGAGTTTAGTAAATAGCGCCTTGTGAGATGCAGTCTCAATTGTTGAGCCTGATTTTGAGCCAATAACTATTACAGAACTTGCCAGATCAGATGGGATTGCCGCTCTGATCTGATCAGGATCCGTTGTGTCTAAAACTGTTAATGATTTCTTATAAGTCTTAGCAATAACTTCTGGAGCCAACGAGGAGCCACCCATTCCAGCGAGAATGACGTTCTTATGGCCAGACTGCTTTGACCAGGCAGTGAGGGAATCTAACTGGGGGAGCAGCTCACGCGAATTTTGAGGTAGATCAATCCAGTTGAGCCTAATCCGTGCCTCTGCCTCAGCAACTTCTCCCCAAAGGGATGAATCCTTTTCGGCTAGTTCCTGAGTTATCGCATTAAGTGAAGTAAGCGTTTGTTCTTGAGCAATTTGTTTCTTAAATGAAATTTCAATCACAGTTATGAAACCGCACTTACGTTATCAAGTAATTCCTGCCATGCATCAGCAAATTTCTTGACCCCGTCTTTTTCAAGAAATGAGACTACATCATCAAAGTCAATACCTGCTGCAGATAGCGCAGCAAATAAATCAGCTGCTACTTTAAAGTTAGAGGAGACTGTGTCACCACGAACAACACCATGCTCTCGAACCTCATTGAGAGTTCCTTCTGGCATCGTATTGACACAATCTTTGGCAACTAGCTCGATGACGTAGCGAGTGCTTTCATACGCTTTATCTTTGACACCAGTTGATGCCCAGAGTGGGCGTTGTAATTTTGCCCCAACTGTAGATAATTTCTTCCAACGATCAGAGCCAATCACCTTGAGGAATGCTTCATAGGCTAGATGGGCATTTGCAACAGCTATTTTGCCTCGAAGTGGAGAGTTAGGCCCCTTTGCGTCTAAACGCTTGTCAATTTCCCCGTCAATTCTGCTAACAAAGAATGATGCAACTGAGTGAATCTCACTAATTTGTTCACCTGCAGCAACTCGTCGTTCAAGTCCTCGTAGGTAGGCATCCATAACTTTCTCATATCTCTCTACTGAGAATATGAGAGTGACATTCACGCTTATGCCGTGAGCGGTCAACTCTTCTATAGCTGGCAAACCTTCCAAAGTAGCAGGAACTTTAATTAACAGATTCGGTCTGTTAACAATATTCCATAGTTCTTTTCCTTGGGTAATTGTCTTCTGTGTTTCATGAGCAAAAAATGGATCTACCTCAATACTGACCCGACCATCAACTCCAGAAGTGCTCTTAAACACAGGCAAGAAAAGATCACAAGCATTTTTTACATCTTGGGTTGTTAACTCAGTGACAATCGCCTCTGTGTTCTTACCTACCGCCCTAAAAGCAAGAATGTCATCCTTATAAAGGGCAGAGCCTTTAATTGCTGCAGAGAAAATACTTGGGTTAGTCGTTACTCCCACAACACTTGAGCCTTCAATCAATTTTGCCAGGGATCCACTTTGCAGACGATCACGTGAGAGGTCATCAAGCCAAATCGAGACACCTGCGTGTGAAAGATTTTGAAGATTATTAGGCATTACTTTCTAGCCTTCTTGATCGATTTCCTTGCAGCTTCAACCACTGCTTCCTTGGTAAAGCCATACTCTTTAAAGAGTGTGCCTGCACTTGCTGATGCACCAAAGTGTTGCAGGCTGATAATTTCACCAGCATCGCCAACAAAGTCGCGCCATCCTTGTCCAACCCCTGCTTCAACACTCACACGTGCTTTTACAATTGATGGCAGCACTGACTCTTTGTATGAATCATCAGTTTCGGCGAACCACTCAAGACATGGAGCGCTAATAACCCGTGCATTAATGCCTTCTGCTTTCAAAATTTCTTGAGCTCCAACAGCAAGCTGAACTTCTGATCCAGTTGCAATTAAAAGTACATCAGGTGTTCCTTGGCAGTCCGAGAGAACATATGCGCCCTTTGCTACGCCCTCGGCGCTTGCAAAGACACTTCGATCAAAGACCGGAATATTTTGTCTTGACAGAGCGAAGCCTGCTGGCTTAGCCCGCCTAATAATTTCGCGCCATGCAATTGTTGTTTCATTTGCATCAGCAGGCCTGATCATTGAAAAGTTTGGAATCAGGCGCAATGAAGCAACATGCTCAACAGGTTGATGAGTTGGACCATCTTCGCCCAAGCCGATGGAATCATGTGTCCATACAAATGTTGCTGGAATGTTCATGAGGGCAGCAAGACGAACAGCACCTCGCATATAGTCACTGAATACTAAGAATGTTCCACCGAATGGCTTCGTCAATCCGTGTAGTGCAATTCCATTAAGTATTCCACCCATTGCATGCTCACGGATACCGAAGTGAATAAGACGACCATACGGGTCAACATTTTTCATATCGCTACTTGTTGGCAAAAATGATTGTGATCCATCAATCGTTGTGTTGTTACTTCCAGCTAAGTCAGCAGAGCCACCCCAAAATTCTGGAAGCACTGTCGCAATCGCATTGATTACTTTTCCTGACGCAGCGCGGGTGGCTACATCTTTACCAGCAGGAAATTCTGGAAGCACTTTTTCCCAATCAGCAGGAAGTTCATGAGAACGCAAACGCTTGAGTAGTCCAGCTTGCTCAGGATTAGCTTCTTGCCAAGCTTTAAACCTTTCATCCCACTCTGCATGCGCCGCCTTGCCTCTTACAATTACTTCACGAGCGTGAGCAAGAGTTTGATCAGGCAGAATAAAACTTTCATTTGGATCTAGTCCAAGTAGTGTCTTGGTTGCTGCGATTTCATCTGCCCCAAGTGCTGAGCCGTGCGCTTCTGCAGTGCCTTTTGCGTGGGGAGCAGGCCAAGCGATAGTGCTGTTCATTCGAATTAGGATCGGAACATCATGCGTTTGCTCTGCTTCGAGCATTGCCAGCTCTAGTTTTTCGCGGTCAACATTGCCATCAGAAAGTGCTGCTACTTCGATAACTTTCCAACCATATGCACGGTAGCGTGCTGATACATCCTCGGTGAATGCGACATGTGTGTCACCTTCGATAGAAATTCGATTATCGTCATAAATCATTTTCAAGTTACCGAGTGATTGGGTTCCGGCAAGAGAAGAAGCCTCACCACTCACCCCTTCTTGAAGATCTCCATCAGAGCAAATAACCCACACATTGTGATCAAAAAGTGTTGTCTTTGATTGTGGGTCAAAAAGTCCTTTTTCAAAGCGCTGAGCCATTGCCATACCCACTGCAATAGAAATACCAGCACCGAGTGGCCCAGTTGTTGTTTCAACGCCAACAGTGTGACCAAATTCTGGGTGCCCAGGCGTCAAAGAGTTATGTGTACGAAATGCTTTGATGTCATCAAGTGTGAGGCCATAGCCAGATAAGAAAAGTTGAATGTAGAGCGTTAAAGATGAGTGACCACATGAAAGCACGAATCGATCACGACCGAGCCACTGAGGATCTGTTGGGTCGTGACGCAAGAATCGCTGGAAGAGTGTGTAGGAAGCAGGAGCAAGTGACATTGCAGTTCCAGGATGGCCATGGCCCGCTTTTTGTACTGCGTCCATAGCCAGTGCGCGGCTTATAACTACGGCTTGGTCATCTTGCGTATTCCACTGTGTGCGATTCATGTGTATCTCTCTGTGTCGTTACGTACTTACCTAAATGGTTACTTACTTATACTTTTCTTTGAAGATGAAGTCAGAGCATGTGCGCTAAAGCCTACGTTCCAGATTCCAAGCCACACCAGTGTGGCGCCGAGAAGATGAGCGGCTACTAACGCTTCAGGCAATTTGGTGAAATATTGGATATATCCAATCAAGCCTTGGCCTAAGCATATAAAGATAAAGAGCAAAACCTTTCCACCGACATAGCGGCGGTTATCAACAGATTCAGAAACTCGAATAATGAGATAGAGCCCAAAAGTCAACGCTATGAGGGCGATCACGGAGTCAGCATGCAGCCATGAAATCGTGCGAGCGCCGATGTGATACCGCTTTGCTTGGATATCTCCTGCATGTGGTCCGCTACCTGTCACAATCGTTCCTAAAGTGATAACGACCGCTGAAAGAACTATAAGCCCACGAATCATTGATTGTGTTGTAGGCAAAACCTCAGTGCGCTTTACTGAGAGCAATCTTTGACGCAGAGATAGCGTGCCTGCGATTAGAACAATAGAGAGTAGGAAATGAGCAGAGACTGTAAAAGGATTGAGTTTGGTAAGAACTGTTATTCCGCCAAGGACTATCTGGGCAATGATGCCAGCTATTTGAAGCAGAGCAAGATTTCTAATTACTGGCCAATCCGAGCGCGAGCGCCCTTTTCTAAAAGCAACAATGACACTTGCGATAATTGCGATAAAAAGTGCAACTGTGAGCAGGCGGTTGCCAAATTCAATCCATGAATGAAGCGTTCCTTGTGCTTGATGGGCTACAGGAGCGATGGACCCTGAGACACAATCAGGCCATGTTGGGCATCCAAGACCAGAACCCGTGAGGCGAACAGCACCGCCAGTGACGACGATGAGGGATTGAAGCGCTACCAAGAGGGTCAGGATGAGGCTCACAGCCTTAGCCTAGGGTCTAGGAGTGGCGAAAACTGCCGAATTACGCAACACTTCTGTTGTGAAAAAGAATGAGGACAAGACCAGGGATCAGGTGGCTCGCACCATCCTTGAAAATGGACCTCTGACAGCAGCGGATTTAGCGCAGAAGCTTGGCCTGACACCTGCTGGAATTAGACGTCATCTGGATTCACTTATTGAGGAGAGTCTTCTCTCATCTAAAGAGCCCTACAGAACACTTGATTCAGCACGAGGACGTGGGCGCCCTTCTAAAGTATTTGCAGTAACTGATTTAGGACGCGAAAAATTTGAGAGTGCATACGATGACCTCGCTGTTTCAGCACTTAGGTTTATGGCATCTGCAGTTAGTCCAAATCTTGTTAAAGAATTTGCAGCGACAAGAAGTGAAGATATAAAAAAGCGACTCATCAAAAAATTCTCTACTCTAAGAACTCGTGAGAAGAAGATTGATGAGTTGGTAACTTTTCTATCTGCCGAAGGTTATGCCGCCACTCAAAAACAGAATTCAGCAGGTGTTGAGTTATGTCAGCATCATTGTCCAATTGCTCATGTTGCTGCCCAATTTCCAGAGCTTTGTGAAGCTGAAACTAATGCCTTTTCAGAATTACTCGGAACACACGTTCAAAGACTTGCCACTATTGCCCATGGTGATGGTGTCTGCACCACATTTATTCCAACAGGAGCGATACCTCCAAGAAAGAGAGTCGACGCATGAGCCAGACATCCCTACATCCAGAACTTGATGGAATCGGAAATTATGAATATGGCTGGTCGGATAAAGTCGATGCAGGCAGCAACGTTAAGCGTGGGCTAGATGAGGATGTTGTCCGTGACATTTCATCAAAAAAGAGTGAGCCACAATGGATGCTTGATCTACGGCTTAAAGGTTTGGCGCTCTTTGAAAAGAAGCCAATGCCAAGTTGGGGATCAGACCTATCAGGTATCTTCTTTGACACAATCAAATATTTTGTTCGTTCTACTGAAAAGCAAGCAACTACATGGGAGGAACTCCCAGAAGATATTCGCAACACATATGACCGCCTTGGTATTCCTGAAGCAGAGAAAAACCGCTTGGTTTCAGGCGTTGCTGCGCAGTACGAATCTGAAGTGGTTTATCACTCAATCCGTGAAGATTTAGAGAAGCTCGGCGTTATCTTTGTTGATACCGATACAGCACTTAAAAAGCATGAAGAGTTATTCAAAGAGTATTTTGGAACTGTAATTCCAGTTGGTGATAACAAATTTGCCGCACTGAATACTTCAGTATGGTCCGGTGGTTCTTTCATCTATGTTCCCAAGGGTGTTCACGTTGATATTCCTTTGCAGGCATATTTCCGTATTAACACTGAGAACATGGGTCAATTCGAACGTACACTGATCATTGCCGATGAAGGTTCATATATTCACTATGTTGAAGGCTGCACAGCGCCTATTTATTCTTCTGATTCACTTCACTCAGCGGTCGTTGAGATTATTGTGAAGAAGAATGCTCGAGTTCGTTACACAACCATTCAAAACTGGTCTAATAACGTTTATAACTTAGTAACAAAGCGTGCAACATGTGCTGAAGGTGCAACCATGGAATGGATTGATGGAAACATCGGCTCAAAGGTAACCATGAAGTACCCAGCCGTTTTCCTTATGGGAGAGCACGCAAAGGGGGAGACGCTGTCGATTGCATTTGCTGGCGAAGGCCAACACCAGGATGCTGGGGCAAAGATGGTGCACGCCGCTCCTTACACATCGTCAACAATTATTTCTAAATCAGTTGCTCGCGGGGGAGGCAGAACTTCTTATCGCGGTCTAGTGCAAGTTCAGCCAGGAGCCCATCACTCAAAGTCAACAGTGAAGTGTGACGCGCTTTTGGTAGACACAATTTCACGTTCTGACACATACCCATATGTCGATATCCGTGAAGATGATGTTTCGATGGGCCATGAAGCAACAGTTTCAAAGATCAGTGATGATCAACTCTTCTATCTCATGTCACGAGGTCTAAGTGAAGATGAAGCTATGGCAATGATTGTCCGTGGTTTCATTGAACCAATTGCCCGTGAACTTCCTATGGAATACGCACTTGAACTTAACCGTTTGATTGAACTTCAAATGGAAGGTGCTGTTGGGTAATGTCACTTGCAACAACAAATTACTTAACACCCACCGGACGCGAAGAGGCATGGCGCTTCACACCACTTAGTCGCCTTGCGGGTCTTCATGATTCAAGCGTTGAATTAGCAGATCGAATCTCTCTTTCCGCACGGGGAGTACCCGCTGGAGCACGTCTTGAAATCAAATCAGGTGAGGAAGCACCATCACTTTCTACAACAGATGACATTGTCATCGAGAGAGTCCGTGATGTTGCTCAGCAAGTCTTGGTATTAACCATTGAAAAGAACGCCGAAATAGCCGAACCAATTTTCCTTCTTCGCAAAAGTGAGGGACAAGCTCCAGAAGCCTCTCGTGTTCAAATTCAAGCCGGTGCTCATTCTCACGCGACTGTCGTGGTTGAAAATGTTGGGTCGGCAGTATTAGCCGAGGAGATTGAAATCAATCTAGAACCTGGCGCGAATCTTCGGTTTGTAACTCTTCAAGAGTGGGATAACAACGCTGTCCATATCGGCAGACATCATGCAATTGTTGGTAAAGATGCAACATTTACATCATATGTCATCACTGTCGGAGGTTCAGTAGTTCGCATCCTACCTACTGTTGAATATTCAGGTCCTGGGTCAAGCGCTGACTTATATGGACTTTATTTTGCAACAGACAATCAGCATCTTGAACATCGCATTCATGTTGAACACAAAATTCCTAACGCTAAATCACGTGTGAACTACAAGGGCGCCCTTTCTGGACAATCAGCCCGAACAGTCTGGATTGGTGATGTATTTATTAAGGCCACTGCCGAAGGCACTGACACCTATGAACTCAACCGCAATTTGCTGCTTTCAGATGGTGCGCGCGCAGATTCTGTTCCTAATCTTGAAATCGAAACAGGCGAGATTGTGGGCGCAGGACATGCAAGCACAACTGGTCGCTTTGATGACGAGCAACTTTTCTATTTACAGTCTCGCGGAATACCTGCAGAGGAAGCACGTCGCTTAGTTATCAGAGGCTTCTTTGCTGAGATTGTTGCAAAACTTAAGATTCAAAGCATAGAAGAGCGCATTATGAATCGTATTGATGCCGAACTAGAGGAGGCAAAATAATGACAACTCTAAATTTTGATTCTCTAGTTGAAGGAAAGCCAGTTCAGGTAGATGTTGAGGGAGTGAAAGTTTGTGTCGCTCGCGTCGGAGATGAAGTTTTTGCTATTTCAGATATCTGCTCACACGCTGAAGCCAATCTTTCCGAAGGTGAATATAAGGGCTATGTCATCGAATGCTGGCTCCATGGTGCTGAGTTCGATCTAAGAACTGGCGAAGCAATCACTCTGCCCGCAGTTGCCCCAGTTAAAACCTACAAAGTTTCACGAGATGAAAATGTTGTAAGCATTTCAGCACCCAACCAAGAAAGTGAAAAATAATGAGTACATTGATCATCAAAGACCTACATGTAAGCGTTTCAACAGACGAGGGCATGAAAGAGATCCTTCGAGGAGTTGATTTAACAATCAATAGCGGTGAGACACATGCCATCATGGGCCCAAATGGTTCAGGTAAATCAACACTTGCTTACTCGATTGCTGGTCACCCTAAATACACAATTACCTCAGGGTCGGTAACACTTGACGGAGAAGATGTTTTAGAAATGACAGTGGATGAGCGGGCAAAGGCTGGTCTATTTCTAGCTATGCAGTATCCGGTTGAAGTACCTGGAGTTTCTGTATCAAACTTTCTAAGAACAGCAGTTACTGCGATAAGAGGAGAAGCTCCGAAGATTCGTACATGGGTAGGTGAAGTCAAGGAAGCAATGACTGCCCTGCATATGGACCCAGAATTTTCTGAGCGAAGTGTTAATGAAGGTTTCTCCGGTGGGGAAAAGAAGCGCCATGAAATTTTGCAGATGGAACTTCTTAAGCCAAAGATTGCAATTTTAGATGAGACTGATTCTGGATTAGATGTTGACGCTCTACGTACTGTTTCAGAAGGCGTGAATCGAGTAAAAGAGAATCAAGATCTTGGAATTATGCTAATCACTCACTACACCCGTATTTTGCGTTACATCAAGCCTGATTTTGTGCATGTATTTGCTGGGGGAAAGATTGTTGAAGAAGGTGGACCTGAACTTGCTGCCAAGCTCGAGGAGAGTGGCTACGCAGAATATTTACCTGCGTAATTACTAAATATTATGACACTAGATGTTGCGGCAATAAAAGCTGACTTTCCAATCTTTTCAGAGAAGATGCGCAACGGAAAGCGTCTGGTTTTTCTTGATTCTGGAGCAACAAGCCAGAAACCGCGGTCAGTGATCGAAGCCGAGAAGAATTTTTACTTTACAAGCAATGCTGCCGTTCACCGTGGAAGTTATTTACTTGCAGAAAAAGCGAGTGAGGCATATGAAGGAGCAAGAGCAAAGGTTGCCGAGTTCCTTCAAGTTTCACAAGATGAAGTGATTTTCACCAAAAGCGCTACAGAAGGTATCAATGTTCTTGCCTACTCATTTGGCGCGAGTAGTGGACAACTACAAGTTAAAAAAGGTGATGAAATTGTCGTCTCAGAGCTAGAACATCATGCGAATTTAATTCCTTGGCAGCAATTGGCAAAGCGCACAGGGGCCACTCTGAAGTGGTTTGAAATGAATCCAGATGGCTCACTTGATCTTTCTAAAATCGATGAATTAATTACGAAGCGGACAAAAGTTGTTGCGCTTACACATCAGTCAAACGTATTAGGTACAACACCTAATCTTGCTCCGATCATCGCTGCCGCACATGCTGTATCTGCAGTTTTTGTTTTGGATGCCTGCCAAACCGTTCCTCACCAAATTGTTCATCCAAATGAATTAAATGTTGATTTTCTAGTTTTTTCAGGTCACAAGTCACTTGGTCCAACAGGTATCGGAGTTTTGTGGGGCAAGTCTGATTTACTCGCTCACATGGAACCAGCCCTATTTGGTGGGTCAATGATTGAGACAGTCACAATGACTGATTCAACTTGGGCAGATGCTCCTAAGAAATTTGAAGCTGGAGTGCCGAATATGGCTCAAGCAGTGGGAATGGCTGCAGGGCTAGATTATCTGCAAAATATTGGGCTAGATAAAATTCACGCTTGGGAAATGGAATTAACAAAATCTGCCCTTCAAGGATTGGCAAGTATTGAAGGTGTTAAAGTTATTGGCCCACAAGGTGTTGAAAATCGTGGGGGAGTGATTTCATTTACAGTTGATGAAATTCATCCACACGATGTTGGTCAAGTGCTTGATCAATATGGCGTTGCTGTGAGAACCGGCCACCACTGTGCTTGGCCACTCATTCGCAAACTTGGACTGCAAGGAACAACGCGTGCATCTTTCTATCTATACAACGACATGAATGATGTGGAAGTACTCATAGAGTCTGTCGAAGCAGCGCGTGACTACTTTAGGAAACGTTAATGGAACTTGACTCCCTCTATCAGCAAGTGATTTTAGATCACTATAAAAGCCCACACCATAAAGGTTTACCAAACTCTTCCACCTCAGTGCATCACGTAAATCCAAGTTGCGGGGATGAAATAACCCTCTCACTCATTCTCACTGATGGGAAAGTCACAGATTTGGTCTGGGATGGAGTGGGATGTTCAATTTCCCAGGCAAGCTCGTCAATTATGAGCGATCTTGTTATCGGTAAGAGCGCAGAAGAGGCTTTTGCCGTCATGGAGCATTTCACGACGCTCATGCAAAGCAAAGGAACTCTTACGGGGGATGAGGAAGTGCTGGAAGACGCAATTGCACTTGCTGGAGTTTCAAAGTTCCCAGCACGGGTAAAGTGCGCACTGTTAGGTTGGATGGCTTTCAAAGATGCAGCGATACAAGCAGGGGGAGTAAATGTCTGAAAAATTAGCAACACTCGATGAAATTACTGAGGCAATGAAAGATGTCATTGACCCTGAACTAGGGATCAACGTTGTTGATCTTGGCTTGGTCTATGACATGAAGGTCGATGAGGGGAACATTGCAGTACTGGATATGACACTTACCTCGGCAGCATGCCCATTACAAGATGTTATTGAAGATCAAGCCCGCCAAGTTCTAGCGGACCTCACCTCTGATGTAAAAATCAATTGGGTGTGGATGCCGCCTTGGGGTCCAAATAAGATTACAGATGAAGGCCGTGAACAGCTTCGCGCTATTGGCTTTACAGTTTAATTTTTAATTTCTTAAAGGGGCTTAATTAATGTCTATGCGTGGTGGTGGCATGAACGCGCATATGGCTATGCGCTCTTTAACACGGGATTCATCAGTCAAAAATACAAAACTTAAAAAGGGAACACTGACTCGCATATGGGAGTTTGCTCGTCCATTTAAGTTCTATCTTTTTTGCTTCCTGATCACTATTGTTTTAGATGCACTGCTCACCGTATCGACACCTTTAATTCTCCGAAATCTCATTGACCAAGGTGTTATTCCCAAGAAATATCACGTAGTTACTGTGCTTGCGATTCTAGTTGGCGTTTTAGCAATTGCAGATAGCGCAACAAACCTCGTGGGGCGTTGGTTTTCAGCTCGAATTGGTGAAGGCCTCATCTATGAAATGCGTACCAAGGTATTTGCTCATATCCAAACACAGTCCATTGCCTTCTTTACAAGGACCCAAACAGGAGCGCTCATCTCGCGCATTAACTCAGATGTTATTGGAGCGCAAAACGCGTTTACTGACACTCTTTCCGGTGTTGTCAGTAACGTGCTGACGCTGACTCTCGTAGCAGGAGCGATGTTCACACTCTCTTGGCAAATTACTGTTCTTTCACTTCTGCTTTTGCCCGCATTTATTTATCCAACAAAATGGGTAGGAAGAAAGATACAAAATCTAACTCGCGAATCGTTTAACACAAATGCGGAGATGTCTTCCATGATGACTGAACGCTTCAATGTCTCGGGAGCACTCCTTGTTCTTCTATATGGGAAGAGAGGAGCAGAAAGCCTTGGTTTTAATAGAAGAGCAAGACGAGTAGCTGATATCGGAATTGAAATCGCTCTACTCAATCGAATTTTCTTTGTCTCAATTCTCTCTGTTGCCTCTATCGCTACAGCAATTGCATATGGAGTAGGTGGACACCTCGCAATCTCAGGTGCCATTACTGTTGGTTCATTACTTGCCATAACCACACTTCTTGCGCGGCTTTATGGACCTATTACTTCTTTAACTAATGTCCGAGTAGATGTCATGACTGCACTGGTTTCATTTGAACGAGTTTTCGAAGTATTAGATCTAGAACCAATGGTCAAAGATAATCCTGGAGCCAGGCAGATCAAAGCATCAAAGCCCTCAGTGGTCTTTAATCATGTTGAGTTTAGATATCCAACAGCGGATGAGATTTCACTTGCTTCACTTGAAATGGTTGCGAAAAAAGAGATTGTAGATTCTGGGGTAGTAATTAAAGATTTAAGTTTCACATGCGCCCCTGGAACACTTACGGCAATTGTTGGGCCATCTGGTGCAGGTAAAAGTACTATCTCTGGATTGATTCCTCGTCTTTATGATGTAACTAAAGGAAGCATTTCTATAGATGGAATAGACATCAAGGACATCACTCTCGACTCACTTCGTAATGAAATAGGCGTTGTTACCCAAGACTCCCATATGTTTCATGACACTATTGAAGCGAATCTTCGTTATGCCAATCCTGACGCAACCCTGGCACAAATTCAGTCTGCTTGTGAAGCAGCTCAGATGTGGGAATTTATTACTTCCCTGCCAAATGGTTTGGAAACAATAGTTGGAGAGAGAGGGCACCGGCTATCTGGCGGAGAAAAACAACGCTTAGCTATAGCCAGACTCTTACTTAAAGCCCCTAGTATTGTTATTTTGGATGAAGCTACAGCTCACTTAGATTCTGAAAACGAGGCCCTTGTACAGGCTGCGCTTGAAAAGGCACTGGTTGGACGTACAAGCATTGTTATCGCTCATAGACTTTCAACAGTTCAAAAGGCAGATCAGATTCTAGTTTTGGAAAATGGCTACCTTGTTGAATCAGGTAAGCACGATGCTCTGGTTGCCCAAGGTGGCCTGTACTTTGATCTATATCAGCGTCAAGTTTTGAGTACAGGAACTATTTAGTCTTTTTGATTTCCTGAGATACCTTTGCGGGTTTCTCGAATAATTGCATTTTTTCCAAGGATTGTTTCGCGGCCTGCATTTGCAACAACTACTGCAATATATGGCAGCGTCACGGCACCTGCCATAGCTATCCACCGGTATGGATTCGGCAAGAAGACTGCAGCAATAAAGCATCCTGTACGAATCATCATTGACGTGAAATATCTACGTTGTCGAGATCTTTGATCGACCGTTAGGCCTTCTTGGGCGCTAGTGATGGCATGCACCTGTTTATTTGGTTTGTGGGCCATGGAGTAAGCCTATGACCCGTGGACATCTCGCGCCTCTTTTGGGTACGGGTGAGTAACAGATAATCTGCATCTATGACACAGACCACGCCAGCATCATCTCGGGTTGTATTTGTCACTGGAGGCAATCGAGGAATCGGATTGGCTATAGCTCGTTCCTTTGAGGCAACAGGGGATACGGTAATTGTTTCCTATCGATCTGGCCCAGCGCCTGAAGGATTACATGGCGTGATGATGGATGTCACGAGTCAAGAGAGTGTGGACGCCGCATTTGCAGAGATTGAATCAAAGTACGGCAGCGTTGACATTTTAGTGGCAAACGCAGGTATCACTAAAGATGGCTTAACAATGCGGATGTCAGAATCAGATTTCCAAGAGGTAGTTAATACAAACCTGACCGGTGCATTTAGAACGGCCCAAAAGGCATCGAATGCAATGATGAAAAAGCGTTCGGGGAGGGTAATTTTTATTGGCTCAGTTGTTGCACTTCTTGGTTCTGCTGGCCAAGCAAATTATGCAGCAACCAAAAGTGGGCTAGTCGGCATGGCGCGTTCTTTGGCACGTGAATACGGATCACGCGGTCTAACCTTTAACGTCATTGCGCCTGGGTTTGTCGAAACGGATATGACATCTGGTTTAAGCGATGCACTGCGAGAAAAATATATAGGCCAGATCCCACTTGCAAGATTCTGCTCACCTGAGGAAGTTGCTTCGGCTGTTCATTTCATTGCTTCACCAGAAGCCGGTTATATAACTGGAGCCGTAATCCCAGTTGATGGTGGATTAGGAATGGGGCACTGATGTCGCTGCTTAAAGGTAAGAATATTTTGGTTACTGGAGTCTTGACCGATTCTTCTATTGCTTTTCACATTGCTAAACTTGCTCAAGAACAGGGCGCCAATGTTGTCCTAACTGGGTTTGGTAAAGGGTTAAGTCTGACAACTCGCATCTCAGCCAGATTGCCAGAGCAAGCCCCGGTTATCGAATTAGATGTGACAAATACTGACCACCTTGCCAATCTCTCCACTGAGATAAAAAAGCATGTTCCGCATCTTGACGGAGTTGTTCACTCGATCGGCTTCGCTCCTCAGGCGGCGCTTGGAGGAAATTTTCTCAATACTGCGTGGGAAGATGTTGCGATTGCGGTGCACACATCTACTTTTTCCTTTAAATCATTAGCTATGGCGACTCGAGATCTTTTCCCAGAAAGCGGGGCAAGTATTGTTGGCCTCACATTTGATGCCACCGTTGCTTGGCCAAAATATGACTGGATGGGCGTTGCGAAAGCCGGACTTGAATCAGCTTCTAGATATTTAGCACGCGACCTAGGTAAAGATAATGTTAGAGTGAATTTAATTGCAGCAGGTCCGATTGGGACGATGGCAGCAAAATCAATCCCAGGATTTCAAGAGTTTGAAAGTGTATGGAATGCGCGTTCTCCACTTCATTGGGATATTTCAGATCCAGAGCCAGCGGCCAGAGGAGCAATAGCGCTTTTATCTGATTGGTTCCCAAAAACAACTGGCGAAATCATTCACGTCGATGGTGGTGTTCACGCAATAGGCGGCTAGTAAGCCTGATTTTCCCTCGATTTCACCTCTTGAAAGTAAGCCTGTAGTATCTGATCCATCAAGTGGAGTTAGTCGCTCCCACCTCACTGGCTTCGGCTGGTTGGTCAAGAAATAGCCCAAAATATGGGTTGCTTTTTGTGCGGCCAATTCTCCTTGCAAATGCAGAGAGGAATAGTTATCAGCGACGAGCAAAGAGTCAACGATCGCATCCGAGTTTCGGAAGTTCGTCTGATTGGTTTTTCCGGAGAACAAATTGGCATAGTTCAAACTCAAGCCGCACTTGCAATGGCGGAAGAAATTGGACTGGATCTTGTTGAAATTTCTCCAGATGCAAAACCACCTGTTTGCAAGATCATGGATTTCGGAAAATATAAGTACGAAATTGCACAGAAGGCACGGGAAGCCAGACAGAACCAGACCCATATTGTGGTCAAAGAAATTCGTTTTGGATTGAAGATTGAACCTCATGACTATGAGACAAAGAAGGCTCACATCGAGCGCTTTCTCAAAGGCGGGGACAAAGTTAAGGTAACTGTTCAATTTAAGGGAAGAGAGCAGACAAGACCTGAGATGGGATATCGCCTTCTGATGAAGCTGGCGGAAGAAATCACAGAATTTGGTTTTGTTGAGTTCGCTCCTAAGAAGGAGGGCAAGAGCATGACGATGGTACTTGGACCGGTTCTTAAAAAGAGCCAAGGTAGCAAGAAGCCCGCTGCAAAGGCCGCACCACAAGAAGATTTAGTAGAAGAAGTTCAGAACTAGTTTCAACCCGAGTAACCAGGAGGATGCAATGCCAAAGATGAAAACCCACAGTGGGGCTAAGAAGACGTTCCGTCTTACTGGCACCGGCAAAGTCATGCACGAACGTGCAGGAAAGCGCCACCTTCTAGAACGTAAGTCATCTCGCGTCACACGTCGTTTGAGCAATGATGCAACAGCTAAGAAGACCGTATCGGTCACAGCTAAGCGCATGCTCGGTTTGAAGTAAGGGGTAAAGGAAAATGGCAAGAGTAAAGCGCGGCGTCCACGCTGCAAAGAAGCGTCGTACAACCCTTGAGCGTGCTGCGGGTTATCGCGGACAACGTTCACGCCTTTTTACCAAGGCAAAAGAGCAAGTAACTCACTCACTTGTTTACGCCTTCGATCACCGCAAAGACAAGAAGGGTGACTTCCGTCAGCTTTGGATTCAGAGAATTAATGCTGGTTCACGTGCACACGGTCTTACTTATAACCGCTTCATCCAAGGTTTGAAGAGCGCTGGGATTGAAGTAGATCGCCGCGTTCTATCTGAGCTTGCGACAAATGACCCTGCTGCATTTGCAGCACTGGTTGAAGTTGCTCGCCAGCACGTTGTTAATGCTTAATTAGCAAACTCGTGGAACCCAATACAACGATTACGAGCCTTCATTCGCCCCACGTGGAGCGAGTGAAGGCTCTTTTGGGTTCTCGTGGAAAAAAGATCCGCAATACAGAGCATGTATTTATAGCTGATGGACTGCAGAGCCTGCGAAGCGCACTCATACCTAAGATTTCCACCGCCCCGATAATTGAAAAACTTTATCTCACTGAAACAGGACAGGGGAAAATCAGAGCAGAGTTTGCCCAAGAGATCCTTGACCAATATGAAGTGATCATGGTCAGCGACCAAGTAATGAATGCAATGGCAGAAACTGAGTCCCCACAAGGCATCCTCGCGCTCTGTAAGTACTTACCAAGTGACTTGTCGAAGTTTAATGGCACAGGGATAAACAAGGTTGTATATTTTTGGGAGATTCAAGATCCTGGCAATGCTGGCACTGCGATTCGCACCGCAGATGCATGTGGTTTTGATCTTGTTCTTTTTAGCCCAAATTGCGTAGATGCATATAGCCCAAAGGTCATCAGATCAACTGCTGGCTCTATGTGGCACATCCCAATCGCAATTGACATCACCTTGGAAGTATTCGAAGAGTTTGCGAAGAGCAATCAGATTCACATTTATGCCCTTGATGGCGAAGGGGAAAAAACGCTAGAGGATATTGATCAGAGAGCACCTGCCGCATTGGTCTTTGGAAATGAGGCGAGGGGGTTGCCGCAATTGCCAACAAGTTTTCAGAGTGTGAAAATCCCTATGAGGGGTCATGCCGAGAGCTTTAATGTGGCAAGTGCCGCCGCCATTGCCATGTATTCCATCTCAACAGGGGCTCTTTCTTAGTAGTCTTAGCCATTATGACCTCCACTGGGGATTCACTTTCAGCTGACCAGATTGCGCGGGCCAAAATAGCGGCCGTTGACGCGATTGGTAAAGCTTCATCGTTAGATGCCCTCAAAGAAGTCAAGATTGAGCACATCGGTGATAGATCTGAATTAGCAAAAGCAAATCAAGCGCTTGGAAAGATGGAGCCGCAAGATAGAGCCGAGTTTGGCAAAGTCATCGGGCAAGCCAAAACGATTGTTGCTGAGGCCTTTGATGAAAGACAGCGTGTACTTGAAAAGGAACGCGATGCGAAGGTGCTTATCGAAGAGCGTGTGGACGTTTCAATTGCAGCCAGGCGCACACCTAAAGGAGGCTTACATCCGCTGACCGTTCTTACTAATGAAATTTGTGATCTATTTCTTGGTCTTGGATATCGCGTAGCCGAAGGACCAGAGCTTGAAGCGGAATGGCTTAACTTTGATGTATTAAATATTCCAGCCGACCACCCAGCCAGAACGATGCAAGATACGTTCTTTATCGAGCCACTTGATTCACATCTTGTTCTTCGCACTCACACCTCGCCTGTTCAAGCACGAACAATGTTGACGCAGGATCCACCTATATATGTCATATGTCCAGGAAGAACTTATAGGGCTGATGAGTTGGATGCCACGCATACGCCAGTTTTTTCTCAGGTAGAGGGTTTAGTTATTGATAAAGGCATCACAATGGCAGACCTAAAAGGAACTCTTGATTATTTTGCTAGAGCTGTTTTTGGACCAGATGTAAAAACTCGTCTTCGGCCATCGTTCTTTCCCTTCACTGAGCCAAGTGCCGAAGTTGATTTTTATTTTAACGGTCGTTGGATTGAATGGGGCGGCTGCGGAATGGTGAACCCAAAGGTTCTCGTTGCATGTGGAATTGATCCTGATGAATATAGTGGCTTCGCTTTTGGAATGGGTCTTGAAAGAACCTTGATGGTAAGACATGGAATTACTGACATGCATGACATCGTCGAAGGTGACATCCGTTTTACTCAAGCTTTTGGTACTGGTGTTAAATGAAGGTCCCACTTTCTTGGTTGAGTGAGTATGCCTCAATAAATAAGAAAACGAGTGTAAAAGAAATTGAAGATGCCTTTGTTAACGTTGGGTTTGAGGTGGAAGGAATTGAGGAGCAAGGGGCCGACATTAAAGGGCCATTAGTAGTTGGAAAAGTTCTCAGCATCGAAGCAGTTGAAGGCCAGAAGAAGCCAATTAGGTATGTCGGACTAGATTGTGGTGAGAAGAAAACCCGCTTTGTCATTTGCGGTGCAACAAACTTTAACGAGGGAGACCTTGTTGTCGTGGCCTTGCCTGGCGCATTGTTACCTGGTGATTTTGCCATTGCAGCGAGGCAAACGTATGGACATACAAGCGATGGAATGATTTGCAGTGCCAAGGAACTAGGCATTAGCGAAGACCATGCTGGGATTATTGTTTTGTCAGAAGGCAAGCCTGGCGATGATGCCTTAACTCTTTTGGAAGCACGGGACACAATTTTTGATATTGCAATTAATCCTGATCGTGGTTATGCCCTTTCCATTCGCGGCCTTGCAAGAGAGATTGCTTCATCCTTGGGTGTTGCATATAAAGACCCGAGCGATGATGTCAACGCAAAGAAATTTGCTATCAACAAAGACGGGGTTCAGGTTTCTATTGATGATCCAACAGGTGCAAATGTTATTTATATTCGCACGCTAAGCGGGTTTGATTCCTCAGCGCAATCGCCAATGTGGATGCGCAGAAGGATTGAAAAATGCGGCATGCGTTCAATTTCACTCGCTGTAGATATCACTAACTATGTGATGCTGGAGTTAGGCCAACCTCTGCATGCCTTTGATTCTGCAAAGATTGAAGGATCCCTTCATATCCGCCGAGCCAATAAAGAGAAGACATTTACGACTCTTGATAATGTGGTTAGAAATGTTTCAGATATAGATCTTGTAGTGGCCGATAACAAAAAGGCACTTGCTCTTGCCGGGACTATGGGTGGTCTGGATTCAGAAGTGACAGAGCAAACTACTGGGCTTGCAATTGAAGCTGCCAGGTTTGAGCCACTTGCCGTTGCTAAAAACTCAAGGCGTCATAAACTTTCCACGGAAGCATCACGTCGATTAGAGAGAGCGGTTGATCCCGTGCTTTCAGAGATTGCATCAGCTAGAGCCGCAGATCTGCTTATTGAATTGGGGCGCGCAGAGTATGTTGGCAGTTCAACAGATGGTTCTATACCTAAAATCTCATCGATCACTCTAGATCCTAGTTTTGTCTCCCAATTACTTGGTATTGAAATTTCACCTGAAACAATTGCTAGCAAACTCGAAGTCGTTGGTTGCGCAGTTGATAAGAAAGCCGATAAAAAATGGTCGATCACCCCACCTTCATGGCGAGCAGATTTACTGACACCGGCTGATCTGACAGAAGAGGTAGCCCGCTTAGTTGGCTACGACCAAATTCCATCCACGCTTCCCACTGGAAAGTCTGGGGCAACACTTAACCCCCTTCAACTTCGACGACGCTCTGTTGGGCTTCTGCTTGCAGATAAAGGTTATTCAGAGGTTTATAACTATCCATTTGTTAACCAAGAGATGGTTGATCTTTTGGGCTTTACAGGACCAAGAGCTGCTTCATTTAAACTAGCTAATCCAATGTCAGACCAGGCACCACTCCTGAGAACCCATTTACTTCCAGGTCTACTTGAAGCTGCAAAGCGAAATCTTTCCCGCGGAGCGAAGGATGTTGCAATCTTTGAAATTGGATCGGTCTTCCGCGATGTCACTAAACTTTCCACGCCAAAGATTTTAGCTACGTCAAAAAGACCATCACAGTCAGAAATTGAGAGCGTATTTGCAACGGTGCCCGCCCAACCTCTTTTTGTTGGTGCTGTAGTCGCCGGACAGCTTGATCGCGCTGGTTGGTGGGGTAAAGGACGTAAATTTGATTGGTCAGATGCAACAACACAAGCTCTAGAAATTATCGAAGCAACTGGCAATACAGGCAAGGTGGTTCAATCTGATTTAGCCCCATGGCACCCAGGTCGTTGCGCTGAAATTCAAGTCAACGGTAAAGCAGTCGCGCATGCAGGTGAGCTGCACCCACGTGTATTGGAAGCACTTGGTCTTCCAGCTCGCACATGCGCATTTGCAGTGATTCTCTCCGAACTTCCAATTCAAGGAAATATTTCGGCCCCTCAAGTGATTACCATGCCAGCCGCGACACAAGATGTCTCACTCTTTGTTGGTGTAGATATTGCAGCCTCTGACGTTCAATCGGCTTTAGTTGCTGGTGCAGGAGATCTACTTGAAAGCATTGCGTTATTTGATCGATTCGTTAGCCCAGCTGACGGGAAAGTATCTCTTGCCTTCACACTTACCTTTAGGGCGCAAGATCGAACCCTGACGGCAGAGGAAGTTTCTACTTATCGTGAAGCCGCTGTAGCTGAGGCTGCTAAATCCTGTGGGGCACAAGTACGCGCATAATTATGCAAGTTCTTGCATAATTATTCATAACGCTATATCCTTCTCATATGAAAATTGGGGTAGTAGGGGCAAGTGGTTATTCAGGTGGAGAGCTACTGCGCCTGCTTGAAAATCACCCTGATTTCACAGCGACTTATATTGCTGCTGGAACACAAGCCGGAAGTTCAATTACCAGTGTCCACCCAGGTCTGCTGAGTTACAGCGGTAAAAGTTTTGAGGTAACCGATATCGCAAAGATCAATGCTTGTGATTTGGTTTTCTTCGCATTGCCACATGGTGAATCTTCAAAGTTGATAGCCCAAGTTAAAGATGAAGTAAAGATTGTTGATCTTGGGGCAGACTTTAGGCTTTCTTCTAGCCAATCTTGGGAGAAGTATTACGGCGGTAAGCACGCTGGGACCTGGACCTATGGGCTACCCGAGCTACCAGGAAATAGAGAAAAAATTGCTCATTCAAATCATGTTGCAAATCCGGGTTGTTATGCAACGAGTATCGCACTCGCCTGCGCGCCTGCGGTCTTAAGCAAGATCATTAACTCACAGGACATTGTTGTTGTGTCAGCTTCTGGTACTACAGGAGCGGGTAAGAAGCTCGCAAGTAACCTGATGGCAAGTGAAGTAATGAATGCACTGACCTCATATAAATTTGGTGGGACACATCAGCACACTCCGGAGATCGAAGAAGCGCTATCAGCGCTAAATGCTGGTGCAGTGAAAATTTCCTTTACTCCTATTTTGGCTCCTATGCCAAGGGGAATTTTAACTACAGTTACTGCAACCCTTACTGATAAACCCTTAACCACAGCAGATGTCCACGAGCTGTATAGAGA
>CAIUAO010000069.1 GCA_903897155.1 uncultured Actinomycetes bacterium
ACACTTCCCCGCACTTGAACTGCTACCCCTACGGTGACTGATGTTTCGCCAGTTTCAAAATATTCAGCGGTGGCAGCGGTGCATGCGCTTTCAACTACGTTGATAGTCGCAGTTGTTGCTAAGACAGGAAGATCGCTAAATCCTTGAGCGATTCCGGTGTCTAGCGGGCGAACCGTTAGGGATGCCATCCCTACAGCCCCTAATAACAATTCTGTTTCCATACCCAATACTTTATGCGTTTGAAGTAGAAAAACACGTTTACCGCGCCCGATTTATTAAGTGTCGTCGCGAAATTCTTGGGTGTACTCCTGGGTTACTTCATGGGTAATCTGGAATGAGTCGCCTTCGCCAAAGGTAATCTCGGTAACAGTTGTCTGAGAGAAAAACTCCACTTGGGTTTGAGCCGAAAGAACATCGATCTGCTCTTGAATACGTTCATTTAATTCTTCAGGGGCGCTCTCTATGCAGCTTCGACGAAGCAATTCCTGCATCATAGAAATTGCTGCGCGCTCTACTTCCATAATCTGCGTGCAGGGTTGGCATTCTTGGAAGTGAATTTCAAAGACCTGATAATCAGTAGGTGAGGCTAGTTCGTGATCAATAAAGAGGATAAGGTTTTCTTGAACCTGTGGACAGGCTATGTGATTCATATCAGTACTCATTTTGCATCACCTGACTTATTAAAGCCACGTTCTTTTGCATACTGACCTAATGATTCACGAAGTAACTTTCGGCCTCGATGAAGCCTAGACATCACCGTTCCTGGAGGTACTCCAACAATTTCAGCAATCTCTTTATATGAGAAACCTTCAACATCGGCAAGATACACAGCCATTCTAAATTCTTCTGGAATTCCAGCGAGCGCAGTCTTCACATCACCATCAGGAATATTGTCGAGTACTTCATCTTCAGCTGATCTTCCTTGATCACTTGTGTGACTTGCAGCGTCGTGAATCTGCCAATCTTCTAACTCGCCTGCCGCAATTTGTGGGCGGCGTTGGTCTTTACGATAAGTATTAATAAAAGTTGTTGTAAGAATCCGGTAGAGCCACGCTTTAAGATTTGTTCCAGGCTGAAATTGATGGAAAGCAACGAATGCCTTCGCGTATGTATCTTGAACTAAATCTTGAGCATCATGGGAATTTTTTGTATAGCGAAGCGCCGCGGAATAAAGTTGGCTTGTATATTGCAAAGCATCGCGTTCAAATCGCGCCTTCTTCTGGGCAGGGCTCTCTTTTGCCAGATCCACAACAGCTAGATCTGAATGACTATCTCTTCGCGCAACCGCTAAAGAGTCCTCGTTCTTTTCCATTACCCCACACATTACCGCCATAAACTGTGTAACCACACAGAAGATCGACTTATTCCCCGGCACCAGCACTTACCTAGGTTGGCTAGGCTTGTTCCATGAGTAATCACGTGGGCAATCTTTGGCCTGCTCCATATAGGGGCAATCAAGCCATCGATTCCTCCATCACGATTCCAGGATCAAAGTCGGTAACAAATAGGGCGCTCATCTTGGCTGCTCTCTCTGACTCCCCATCAGTTCTCCATAAACCACTTCACTCAAGAGATTCAGCGCTCATGATCGCGGGTTTAAAAGCGTTAGGCATTGATATTCAAGAAGCAGCCAATGGCGATCTCACTATTACACCTGCCCCACTCTTTGGTCCAGCGCAGATTGATGTTGGTAATGCTGGAACTGTTATGCGTTTTTTGCCGCCTGTTGCTGCGATGGCAAAGGGGCTTATTCACTTTGATGGTGATGAACGCTCACATGAGCGCCCACTGGGGCCAGTTATCTCCGCTCTTGAATCACTAGGTGTACTGATCGAACATGGTTCTAGATATAGCCTTCCGATGACAATTAATGCCAATGGGCAACTGCAAGGCGGAAGCGTTGAAGTAGATGCAACTTCATCTAGCCAATTTATTTCAGCGCTGCTTCTTGTTGCGCCTGCTACAAAAGAAGGCATCACCGTCATTCATACCGGCACATCCCTTCCATCACTTCCACATATTGAAATGACAATTCAGATGCTTCGGGAAAAGGGCGTTCAAGTCGATGTTGGTCAGAACCGTTGGTCAGTTAAACCACATGTGATGCAAGGAATGAATTCCACAATCGAGCCAGATTTATCTAATGCTGCTCCATTTATGGCAGCGGCAATGATCTCTAGTGGCACACTCACCATTAAAGACTGGCCAGTGAAAACAACACAACCAGGTGATCAACTCCGAGATATTTTTACTCAGATGGGGGCGTCAGTTTCTAGAAACGGTAACGACTTATCTATAACTGGAACAGGTCAGATTCACGGAATTGATATTGATTTACACGATGTTGGTGAACTCACTCCATCAATTGCTGCTCTTTGCGCACTAGCTGATTCACCTTCCTATCTGCGCGGAATCGGCCATCTTCGATTGCATGAAACAGATCGTTTAGCAGCCCTTGCTCGTGAGATAAATTCACTCGGTGGAAGCGTTGTTGAAGAGCCAACCGCACTACGCATTAATCCTGCGCCGCTTCACTCTGGCACATTTCATACATATGAGGATCACCGTTTAGCAACAGCAGGAGCAATCATCGGACTTCGAGTTAAGGGAATTGAAGTAGAAAATATTGAGACAACTAAGAAGACATTGCCTGATTTTCCGAAGGCATGGGCTCAGATGCTCAGCGGGTCAAAGTAATTGGGTATTGAAATCTCATGACGCCGCGTGAACTCGACGAAGATGACATTCGCTCACGTCCAAAGCGCTCTAGTAGACCCCGTACGAAAGATCGTCCTGACTACACCCAAGCAACTCTTGGGCGAGTAATTAGCGTTGATCGTGGAAGAACCGGTGTATTAGTAGAACCAAACTCACAGGTCATTACTGCCATGAAGTCTCGTGAGCTAGGAAAGAAATCAGTTGTCGTAGGAGATCTTGTTCGCATTGTGGGAGATATTTCAGGATCAGAAGGAACACTGGCTCGCATAGTTGTTGTTGAGCCACGTCTGAATGTACTCACCAGAACTGTTGAAGATGATGCGGGAATGGAACGGATGATTGTTTCAAACGTTGATCAAATAGCAATTGTGATTGCTGCTGCTAACCCAGAACCAAAACATGGTTTTGTTGATCGCGCCCTCGTTGTTGCATTTGATCAAGGAATTAAACCTCTCATTATTGTTACCAAATGTGATTTAGCAGATCCATCAGAATTCCTCACACAATATAAAGATTTAGGTGTTGAACAGGTGCAGGTTCAAAGAGGAAGTGATCTCACTGCTCTACGAGAAAAACTTCGTGGCAAGCGCACAGTACTCCTTGGTCATTCAGGCGTAGGAAAATCAACACTTGTAAATGCTTTAGTTGAAGCTGCAAACCGGGCAACAGGTGATGTGAATGATGTAACTGGACGTGGTCGCCATACTTCTTCAAGCGCAGTTGCGATCGCTCTTGATAAGAGTGAGATTAATGAGGCAGATGGTTGGATCATCGATACACCAGGTGTGCGCTCCTTCGGTCTTGCTCATGTACAAAGAGATCGTGTGATCAGTGCATTTGCCGAATTTAAGGAGGCGATTGAACATTGCCCTCGCAATTGCTCACATGATGAAGAAAATTGCGCACTCAACCATTGGCCTTCACTGGATGAAAAAGCTCGTGCGCGATTAAATAATCTTCGCGGGCTGCTTCGTGAAGGTAAACTGCGCACATGAGAGATCTAGCCGCGGATTTAGCACTTGCCACATCACTTGCCGATCTTGCCGATCAGATCACTCAAGATCGCTACCAATCACTTGACCTTAAAATTGAAACCAAGCCTGATCTCACACCTGTTACAGATGCCGATAAGGCAGTAGAAAAAGTAATAAGAGAGCACCTATCTAAAAATCGCCCAGATGATCTCATTGTTGGTGAAGAGTTTGGCGCAGCAGATATTCATAGCGGCAAGTACTACTGGGTTATAGATCCGATTGATGGAACTAAGAACTTTTTGCGTGGTGTGCCAACATGGGCGACTCTTATTGGTTTATGTAATCCAGAAGGCGAAGTAGTAGTTGGGGTTGTAAGTGCACCTGCTCTTTATCGCCGCTGGTATGCAGCACTTGGCCATGGCGCTTTTGTTGTTGAAAATGACAGTTCGCCAAAACAGATTCACGTGTCTCAAGTTAAAGATCTTAAAGATGCCTCTCTGTCATATTCAGACCTCATCGGATGGGGTAATCGAAAAGAAAAAATGCTTGCATTACAAGAGAAGATTTGGCGCACAAGGGCGCACGGTGATTTCTGGTCACATGT
>CAIUAO010000070.1 GCA_903897155.1 uncultured Actinomycetes bacterium
AGATCGATGTTCTTTCGGCTCAAACCCAAGTGGAGTTTTTCTCTCAGACAACTGTTACCGAGATTACCTTTGGCGAAGGCGACTCATTCCAGATTACCCATGAAGTAACCCAGCAGTACACCCAAGAATTTCGCGACGACACTTAATAAATCGGGCGCGGTAAACGTGTTTTTCTACTTCAAACGCATAAAGTATTGGGTATGCAAACAGAATTGTTGTTAGGGGCTGTAGGGATGGCATCCCTAACGGTTCGCCCACTAGACACCGGAATCGCTCAAGGATTCAGCGATCTTCCTGTCTTGGCAACAACTGCGACTATCAACGTAGTTGAAAGCGCATGCACCGCTGCCACCGCTGAATATTTTGAAACTGGCGAAACATCAGTCACCGTAGGGGTAGCAGTTCAAGTGCGGGGAAGTGTGACTGTTGGAAATGAAGTTCGCGCTGTAGTGCGCGCAGTTGAATTAACAGATGACATTTTAACTTTTGATTGTGAAATTCATCAGGATCAAAGAATAATCGCCGTTGCTCAGTTGCAACGGCGATTAGTAGATCGCGTATCTTTTATGGCAAAAAGTGCGGCAGAAAATTTGCGCGCAACTGATGTTGCCAGTTAATTAAGCTTTCTTTGTCTCCCAGAAAATTGTTGAGATCTCTTCAATCTTTACTAGAAGCTTGTCTGCAACTGCAACATCGTTAGTTCCTTTTGTTCCACCGGCACCAGCAAGCTTTGTCGCCTCATTGAACAATGTGTTGAGTTGTGGATACTTTTCAAAGTGTGGAGCCTTGAAGTAATCAGTCCAAAGAACCCAAAGATGGTGCTTGACCATTTCTGAACGCTCTTCTTTCACAGCAACGGCGCGTGACTTGAAGTCGGCATCGCTACTTGCTGCATATTTTTCCATGGCAGCCTTTACAGACTGTGCTTCAATCTTTGCTTGTGCTGGGTCGTAGATTCCACATGGAAGATCGCAGTGCGCATACCCTGTGAGAGTTGGCTTGAACATATGAGTGCTCCTTTTACTAAAGATGATGTGCCTCTTGTTATGTGTCAGACTACTACTCTCATGCCTAAGCTTCCATTTCAGAGGATTGCCGTTAGCGGCAACTCAATGGCGCCTAAATATAACGATGGAGACTGGCTGATCTTCCATCCCGTCGGCAAAATCAATCCGTACCAGCTTCGGGGGCGTGTAGTGATTTTCGAACGCGATGAGTTGCCCGGAATTTTACAAATCAAAAGAGGTATTCGTGTTGAACCCGTTGGCTTTGGTCTTTGGGTTGAAGGAGATAATAAATCTGAAAGTACTGATTCACGCCACTGGGGTGTTGTGCACGACCACGAATTTCGGGGAGTGGTTCTTTTTCGTTATAAAAGAAATTAGCGGGTAAAGGCCTCAGTAATGAGTGCGTGCTGTTCTTCTTCATGCAAATGATGTGATCCTGTTGCTGGGCTTGCGGTTGCGCGCCTTGAAACACGGCGCAACGTCCGGCCATCGAGTGCTTCGATTGTATTGAGTGCAACAAATGGATAAGGACCTTGGTTAGCTGGTTCATCTTGGACCCACAACAAATTCGCTTGAGGATGAGCATTGATAACTTCGATGAATGCTTGTGAAGGGAATGGATAGAGCTGTTCAATACGGATGATTGCTGTTGAAGTTTCATTAAGTTTTGCACGCTCTGCAAGAAGATCCCAATAAATCTTTCCTGAGCAGAAAATTACTCGTGAAGCATTTGAAACTGTTGGGTCAGTAATTAATTGTTTAAATGTTCCTGTAGTGAAATCTTTTAGTCCAGAGGCTGCAGCTTTCAACCGTAGCATTGACTTTGGTTCAAATACTATGAGAGGACGTCGTGCAGGATTCATCATGTGCCAGCGAAGCAAGTGAAAGTAAGAAGCAGGCGTTGATGGTTGAGCAACGGTCATATTCTGCTCAGCACACAATGCGAGATAACGCTCTATGCGAGCTGAGGAGTGATCAGGACCTTGTCCTTCATAACCATGTGGCAAGAGCAAGACGATAGATGAGCGCTCACCCCATTTTTGAAGTGCGGAGGAAATGAATTCATCGATGATTGATTGCGCGCCATTAGCGAAATCTCCAAATTGAGCTTCCCACATAACAAGTGCATCATCCCGGACAACCGAGTAACCATACTCAAAGCCCATTGCTGCGTATTCAGAAAGAAGAGAGTCAAAGACAAAGAATTGGTTTTCATCTTTGAGAAGTGCACGAAGAGGGAACCAGTCACTTCCATCATTTTGATTAACAATAACTGCATGCCGATTAGAAAAAGTTCCGCGCCTGACATCTTGTCCTGCAAGTCGGATCGGATGGCCTTCAAGTAGAAGAGATCCCATTGCAAAAAGTTCACCTGTCGCCCAATCTACCGAACCGTCATCAAGCATTTCGTTGCGTTTAGCAAGCTGTGGAGCAAGGCGAGGGTGAATAACAAATCCTTCAGGAGTTGCAATTTGAGTTGCTGCAATCTTTCGCAGCGTTGCTTCATCAACAGAAGTATTAACGGTCTCAGGTACTGGAGAGGATGGAACATTGAAAGTCGAATCGCTATCTGGCTCTACGTTATGGACGGCATTGAAGACTGATTCAAGTTGTGTTTGGTAATCACGGAGCACTTCTTCTGCCTCTTCTACAGTGATATCACCACGGCCGATGAGTGCTTCGGTATAGAGCTTACGCGTGCTGCGCTTTGCCTCAATGAGTTTGTACATCATTGGTTGTGTAAAGCTTGGCTCATCACCCTCATTATGACCACGTCTGCGGTAGCAGACCATATCGATCACGACATCCTTATTGAATTCTTGGCGATATTGGAATGCAAGATGAGCAATGCGTACAACAGACTCTGGATCATCTCCATTAACATGAAACACAGGAGCTTGAATCATCTTTGCAATATCTGTGCTGTAAGTAGAAGAACGAGCAGCATGTGGAGAAGTTGTGAAGCCAACTTGGTTATTTGCAACAACGTGGATTGTTCCACCTGTCCTGTAACCCTTGAGTTTAGAAAGATTGAGTGTTTCTGAAACCACTCCTTGGCCAGCGAATGCTGCGTCGCCATGAATAAGGATCGGCAGTACCGAGTAGATACCTTGAATGTTCCTTATATCCTGCTTAGCTCGCACGATTCCTTCAAGGACTGGATTTACAGCCTCAAGGTGGGAAGGGTTGGCAGCAAGATAAATATCTGTAGTGTTTCCAGCTTCTGATGTGAAAGTTCCCTTTGTTCCAAGGTGATACTTCACATCACCGGTTCCATGAACTTCATTTTCAGCATAGTTGCCTTCGAACTCTTGGAAAATTTGTCCATATGACTTTCCAGCAACGTTTGCCAAAACGTTCAAGCGACCACGGTGTGGCATACCAATACAAACTTCTTCAAGTTTTGCATCAGCTGCGCTTTGAAGGATTGCATCAAGAAGCGGGATAAGAGATTCCCCGCCCTCAAGTGAAAATCGCTTTTGTCCTACATATTTTGTTTGCAAGAAAGATTCAAATGCTTCAGCAGAATTGAGTTTACGAAGAATGCGAAGTTGTTCTTCACGAGGCGTTCTAGGAGCGCCTACTTCAACATGCTCTTGCATCCACTGACGTTCTACTGGATCCTCGATATACATGTATTCAACGCCAATTGTGCGACAGTAAGAGTCACGTAATATTCCAAGAATCTTGCGTAGTTTCATGAATGACTTGCCACCAAAACCACCTGTTGCAAATTCACGATCTAGATCCCAAAGGGATAGACCATGATTCACTACATCAAGGTCTGGGTGTTTGCGTTGCTTATAGCGAAGCGGATCTGTGTCCGCCATCAAATGGCCGAAGTTGCGGTATGCATCGATAAGCTTTTGAACGCGCGCCGTCTTTGAAATTTGATCATCTTTAGAGAACTGAAAATCAACTGCCCAACGAATTGGCTCATATGGAATACGAAGTGCTTCAAAGATTTCATCATAAAAATTATCTCCACCAAGGAGAATTTCATGGATACGGCGCAAGAAATCACCAGATTGAGCGCCTTGAATAACTCTATGGTCATAAGTAGAGGTCAAAGTTATTGTCTTAGAAATTGCAAGATTAGAAAGCGTCTCTTCGCTCGCACCTTGAAACTCTGCGGGGTAATCCATTGAGCCAACACCAAGGATTAATCCTTGACCTTGAACAAGGCGTGGAACGGAGTGAACAGTTCCAAGTGTTCCTGGATTTGTTAGGGAAACAGTTGTCCCTGCATAGTCTTCAACAGTGAGTGTTCCGCCACGTGCCTTGCGGACAGTCTCTTCATATGATGCCCAGAATTGATCAAAATCTAAATCTTCACAGCCCTTAATAGAAGGGACAAGAAGTTGACGGGTTCCATCTGGTTTTGCCAAATCGATAGCGATGCCAAGATTAATGTGCTCAGGTTTTCCAATAGCAGGTTTCCCATCTAGCTCACCATAAAAAGTATTCATCTCCGGCATTGTTCGAAGTGCTTTCACCATCGCATAACCGATCAGATGAGTGAATGAGACTTTTCCTCCACGGCTTCGTGCCAAGTGGTTGTTAATGACAGTGCGGTTATCAATCATGAGCTTTGCTGGAATTGCTCGCACACTCGTTGCTGTTGGGACAGATAATGATGCTTCCATACTCGCAACAACGCGTGCGCCAACACCGCGAATTGGCTCAAGAGTTGAAGCACTTGGTGTAACTAAAGTCGGAATTGGTTTAACAACGGGATCGGCAGGCATCTGCACTGGCTTAGTTACTGGCGCAGTTGTAACCACTGGAGATGGTGGTTGCGGGACAACAGGTTGCACAGGTGGAGTTGAAATTGGTACTGGTATTACAGGAGGAGCTTTTACTTGAGCTGCTTTTGGAATTGGAGGAACCCCTTTTTGATTAACAGGGTTAGCTGGTGCATTTGCTACAGGCGTGTAATCTGCAAAGAAGTCCCACCATGCTTTATCTACTGATGAAGGGTCTTGTTGGTATCGCTCATACATTTCATCAACGAGCCATTCATTTGGTCCAAATGAACCACCAAAATGATTGGCAGGAGTATTAGATCCTGCTGAAGGGCCTGATGCCGACACTGGCAATTTCTCCGATTCCTAGCTCGATACCTTCCTATCCTAATAGTGTTTACAACCCCTCTCATCTTTCTCCACTGTGAGGTTCCACTCGCGAAATGGGCGATATCACGGCAGGCTTCGTCCATGGCGCTGGCAATAGTCACAGGTGGTTCTCGGGGGCTTGGGTTTGCCACGGCTAAAGCCCTTAAAGAAGCTGGCCACATTCTTGTACTTGTTGCAAAGGACCCAGTCCGACTAGCCCAAGCTGCAAAAGAATTGCAATGTGAATTTCGTTCGGTAGATCTAGAAGAACTCAATAAAACTCAGGAAGTGTTCACTGAAATGTTGCACACATTTGGTGCGCCACAAATTTTAGTTTTAGCACATGGAGTTATGAGCGAGAAGATGTCGAAAACGCTTCGCACAACAACCCAAGAATGGCGCAGGGTAATGGCAATTAATTTAGATTCTGTTTTCTGCGCCGTAAACATCTTTGGAGCAGCGATGGCTGAGGCCCGCTTAGGGCGAATAATTATTTATTCAGCATGTTTAGGAAGAATGTCAGGTCCTGGTAATACAGGGGGCTTAGCGCCATATCGAATCAGTAAGGCTGGAGTAAATGCACTTGTAAGGAACTTGGCACATGAGACTGTGCATGGCACACGTGGTTTATTAGTAGATGCCGTTTGCCCAAACCACACTCGCACCGATATGGGTGGCCCTGATGCGCCACTTTCAGTTGAAGAGGGCGCAGATACTGCAATCTGGCTTGCAACAAGAAGTTTTGATCCAGAAAAAGATAAGACTGGATTTCTATGGGAAGAGCGAGAGATTATTGATTGGTGAGTAAGAGTTAATTACTCGCGGTATCCAAGTAAGGTTGCAAAAGTTGTTAGAAACGCAAGAATTCCAAGTGGGATTGCCCCAATATAAAACTTTCCAGCTGCCATGTAGTAAGAGACTCCAAGTGCAATTAAGTTAGCAAGGACTGAAGGAGCACGGCCCCAACGTTGTCCCTTTTTAAAGGATGTAGAGCAAGCAAACAAACCAATTGCGCCAAGTGCGAGTGCAATGAAAACTCCAGTGAGTGCAAGTGGTGCTTCTAATGGCTTAGAGCGCAGCGAATCTAGAAGTGCTAAATAAACAATGAGTGCCAGCAGTAATACCGATTCAAGCCTGAGAAGGTGAACAGCAGATTTGCGACAAATGTTGTAAATCTCATCTCGTGTTGCCATGACTGAAGCCTATCCAAGTAGCCTTTACTTATGCCACTGAGCGATCAAGAAGTGAGCAGTATTGAGTTTGAAAATGATGGAGTCACTGACTCTTTGACCGGAGTGATGGCGCCTTCGTTATTTCACGAGAATCTCAAACGTGAGATCGCACGCGCAGGTAGGCAAGAGCATGACCTTGCTGTTATTTCAATTTCTGTAAAGCCAAGTAATTTTCAGTCGGTCTCACTGTTACAAGAAGAGCTCATCAAAATTGCAGATACTTTGCGGGAGCAATTGCGCGGGGGTGACTTTTTTACCCGAATTTCAGATTTAGGTTTTTGGGCATTGCTTCGGGCGGATGAGTCAGAGACAGATGTAGCTATTGGAAGGCTTGGGTTGCCCAACCAGAAGAAGCTAGATATTTATGTTCTAGCACGCAAGAAAGATGGATATGACGAGTGGATAAAAAGAATTGACCTCATCCATTTTCATTAATTATCAAAATCAGGTTATAACTTTTTGCCTAGCGGGATGTGAACGGTAGACTTCATTCATGTCAAAAGTACTCGCATCGCTGCCAGTAGGCCAAAAAGTAGGGATTGCCTTTTCTGGCGGTCTTGATACTTCGGTCGCTGTTGCATGGATGCGCGAAAAGGGTGCGATTCCTTTTACTTACACCGCAGATCTTGGTCAATATGATGAAACAGATATTGGATCAATTCCTGGACGGGCAAAAGAATATGGCGCAGAAAATGCACGGTTAGTTGATTGCAAACTTGCGCTTGTTGAAGAAGGACTTGCTGCAATTGCATGCGGCGCTTTTCATATTAGAAGCGGTGGAAAACAATATTTCAATACAACTCCACTTGGGCGTGCAGTGACCGGAACGTTATTAGTTCGCGCCATGCTTCAAGATGGAGTCTCAATTTGGGGCGATGGTTCAACATATAAAGGCAATGACATTGAGCGTTTTTACCGTTATGGATTACTTGCTAATCCAAATTTAAAGATCTACAAGCCTTGGCTTGATGCTGATTTTGTTAATGAGCTTGGTGGGCGTAAAGAGATGTCTGAATGGCTTCTTGCACACAAGTTGCCATATCGCGATAGCACTGAGAAGGCTTACTCAACAGATGCCAATATTTTAGGTGCAACACACGAGGCAAAGAATTTAGAAGAGCTCAACGCTTCGATTGAAATTGTTGATCCAATTATGGGTGTGAAGTTCTGGGATCCTTCAGTCTCGATTGATTCAGAAGATGTGACAATTGAGTTTGCCCAAGGACGCCCGGTTTCGATTAATAAAAAGTCATTTAAGGATTCAGTTGCTCTCATGCAAGAAGTAAATGCGATTGGTGGTCGCCATGGTTTGGGTATGGCAGATCAAATCGAAAATAGAATTATCGAAGCTAAATCACGTGGTATTTATGAGGCACCTGGGATGGCACTTTTGTTTATTGCCTATGAGCGTTTAGTTTCAGCAATCCATAACGAAGACACAATTGCTAACTATCATGCTGAAGGACGCAGACTTGGCCGACTACTTTATGAAGGTCGTTGGTTTGATCCACAATCATTGATGTTACGTGAATCTCTCACTCGCTGGGTTGCATCTGCCATCACAGGAACAGTGACTATTCGTTTGCGTCGCGGTGATGACTTTTCAATTATCAATACAACGGGTCCAGCGCTTTCTTATGCTCCAGAGAAACTCTCCATGGAACGCAATGAGGATTCAGCTTTTGGTCCAACCGACCGTATTGGGCAATTAACTATGCGCAACCTTGATATTGCTGACACCCGTGCCAAGTTGGAGCTTTACACAAAGCAGGGCCAACTTGGAGCAAGTGAGTTCAAGCTTATTAATGAACTTGAATAATTAGCCATTTACTGTAGACATATCTGGGTAACGCTCACCGATAGTAATTCCAATGGGTGCTACCTCATTTAACTGGGAAAGGTCATCTGCACTGAGTGAAATATCTAAAGAAGCAATATTTTCCTCAAGACGTGAAACCTTGCGAGTCCCAGGAATAGGAACTACATCTTTTCCTTGAGCCATTACCCAGGCTAAAGCTAGCTGAGCTGGTGTAGCATTTTTCTTAGCTGCAATAGCTTTCACTGCATCAACGATCTTAAAATTCTGCGCGAAGTTTTCGCCTTGAAAACGGGGGTAGGTGCGGCGCCTATCTTCAGGTGCTAAATCATCGAGTGACTTAATTGCTCCGGTAAGAAAACCTCTCCCAAGTGGTGAGTAGGGAACAAAACCTATTCCAAGTTCACGAACAGTTTTAAGAATGTCATTTGCTTCTACATCCCGTGACCACAATGACCATTCTGTCTGAACAGCAGTAATTGGGTGAACAGCATTTGCTTTGCGAATAGTTGAAGGTGATGCTTCAGAGATTCCTAAATACCGCACCTTTCCTGCTTGAACAAGTTCAGACATTGCTCCCCATGTTTCTTCTACAGGAGTACTGCGATCTACACGGTGTTGATAATACAAATCTATGTAGTCAACCTTAAGGCGGCGAAGTGAATCATCGCAAGATTTGCGAACGTATTCTGGTTTTCCACTGATGCCCTTCCATGAACCATCGGCATCACGTACATTTCCATACTTAGTCGCCAGTATGACTGAATCCCGTTTTGCATTGATGGCATTGCCAACAAGCTCCTCATTTGTGAATGGGCCGTATATGTCGGCAGTATCAATAAAGTTGCCTCCAAGCTCAAGGAATCGGTGGATAGTGGCTATAGATTCCACCTCATCACCTGGCCCGTAGAACTCAGACATCCCCATGCAACCAAGTCCGATAGCTGATACTTCTAAGTCGCGTAATTTTCTAGTTTCCATGTAGCGCAGATTACCTTCCTCGAGCATAATAAGCACCATGACTTATAAACTTCGTGATCTAGCTGGACAAGTAGTAGTAATTACAGGCGCCACTGCAGGAATGGGCGCTGCCACTGCAAAAGAACTCGTTGAACAAGGCGCAAAAGTTGTACTCAATGCGCGCAATGAGGCACGTCTGAAGGAAATAGTTGCTTCACTCGGTGATCAGAATGCTGTTTATGTTGCTGGAGATTGCTCTGAGCCTGCAGTATCAAAGGCGATTGCAAAGGTAGCAATTGATAAGTTTGGAACAATTGATGCTGTCGTGCCAAATGCGGGTATTGGCATGTATGGATCGATCTTGGACTATAGCGACGATGAAGTTAATCGCATGATGCGTACCAACTATGAGGGTACTGTTCACATCATTCGTGCGTGCTTGCCAACAATGATTGCCAAGAAAGCTGGAGACGTAGTAATTGTTTCCTCTGTTGCTGGCTTCCGCGGCGGTGGAGATGAATCAATTTATGCAGGAACAAAGCATGCACAAGTTGGATTAGCAGGAGGCCTTGATCGCGAACTTCGTGAAAAGGGTGTTCGTGTTGCACTTGTCTGCCCAGCAGGCACCGAGACAGAGTTTGCGTTAGGAGCTGGTCGCACACCAGGAACTCCAGTTCTTGCAAGCTACCTTCGCTCAGAGGATATTGCTTTCCAAATTACAACAATCTTGAAGCAACCTCGATCAGTTCGAACACATATTTGGACACTTTGGTCAATGAACCAACAGTCATAATTCTCAGTTTATTCGCGGGCAGAGTGCAGACACTCTGCCCGTTTTCATTTCTGCGAAAGGTTCGCAAGTATGAAAATCCCAGCTCTGATATCTTCATCTCATGTTAGTTGCGAACAGAGAAACGAATCAGGTGCCTCTTATTAAGCGCCGCGTTATTGATTTTATGCGCATCAACACATCCGCCTGTCTCTAATTTTCCTTAAACACCTGCAATAAATTTCTAATAAATAAACCCTAAGGAGAATTATGAAGATTTACGACAATATCAGCCAGGTTTTTGGAAATACACCACTTGTAAAATTTCAACGCATATTTGGCAATAGTCAGGCCATAATTGTTGGAAAACTTGAGTTTTATAACCCAACTGCATCAGTTAAAGATCGCCTTGCTGTTGCAATGGTCGATGATGCTGAAAAGAGTGGCGCACTTAAGCCCGGCGGAACAATCGTTGAAGCAACCAGTGGAAATACCGGCATAGCACTTGCATCTGTTGGTGCAGCACGCGGTTACAAAGTTGTACTCACAATGCCAGATTCAATGTCAAAAGAACGTCGCGTGTTACTGCGCGCACTAGGTGCAACCTTGGTTCTCACGCCAGCAGCAGTTGGAATGAAAGGCGCAGTTGAAAAAGCAGAAGAAATTGGCAGAGAACAAGGAGGCGTCTTGGTTCGCCAATTTGAAAACCAAGCAGGCCCTGCAATTCATCGTGCAACTACCGCTGAAGAAATTTGGAAAGATACAGATGGCCAAGTTGCTGCAGTTGTCATGGGAGTAGGAACTGGTGGAACTATTACCGGTGTTGGGCAGGCTCTGAAAGAAAAGAATCCTTCCATCAAAATATTTGCAGTACAGCCTGCAGCATCACCAGTCTTGACCGGTGGCGCTCCTGCAGGCCATCCACTACAAGGAATCGGAGCAAACTTTGTTCCAGCTGTTTTAGATACAAAGGTTTACGATGAAGTTCTCTCTGCTCCAAATGAGGAGTCTTTTACATTCGCCAAGCGCGCAGGACAAGAAGAAGGAATTCTTGCTGGTATCTCATCAGGGGCGGCTCTATGGGGAGCATCTCAAATTGCAGATCGCCCAGAGTTTGCAGGAAAGATTATCGTCGTCGTTATGGCTTCTTTTGGAGAGCGCTATCTTTCAACACCTCTCTACAAAGAGTTTCTTGACGAACCCGTTTCTGCAAATATTTAAGAATTATTAATAATTATGAGCAGTGTAATTTCACGAATCCGCGAAGATCTTGCTGCCGTCATGCTTCGAGATCCCGCCGCTCGTAATCAACTTGAAATTCTCATTACATATCCAGGTGTACACGCGCTATGGGCTCACAGAGTTGAGCATTGGTTATGGAAGAGAAAATTAAAATTTATTGCTCGGGTACTTGCTAGTCGTACACGGAACAGCACGGGAATTGAGATTCACCCAGGCGCTGTGATTGGTAGGCGAGTTGTTATTGATCATGGGATGGGTGTGGTGATCGGTGAAACCTCCATCATTGGTGATGATGTCATGATCTATCACGGAGTTACGTTGGGTGGTCGCACATCATCTAAAGGCAAGCGCCACCCCACAATTGAAAATGGAGTATTGCTTGGGGCAGGCTGCAAAATTCTGGGTGATATTACTATCGGTGCAAATAGCACTATTGGCGCTAATCAAGTAGTAGTGAATTCAGTATCAAAAAATACCGAGCTTGAATTCAATATTTAGCAACACTTTTGTTAATACCTCAAGCGTGCATGAGTAAAAATTGCCATTCGCTAGACTGACCTCATGAATTCGAGGAAAGTAGATAAGCAGCAGAGGCCTTGGTTGCTGAGAGTACTTACTCGCTTCCGCCAAGCTGTCATTGATCGCTGGTACTGGATTCAGCAAGTTCTTGTCACCGCATTTGCTGCGGCCCTATCTTGGCAAGTTGGCGACCACTTACTTAAAAATGGTGGCGTTGTTGCAGCGATTGTTGCATCACTGACAGTTCGCTCTTCTTTACATAAATCTGCCCGTGAAGGATTTGGACAAGTTATTGGCTCATCCGTTGGTGCCGGAGCCGCGCTTGCCTCCGTGCACTTTTTTGGGTTAGGCCTCATCACCGTAGGTTTAACAGTATTAATTTGTTTGATCGCAGCGCGTGTACTTCACCTTGGAGAAGTAGCAGCAATTAACGTTCCAGTCACTGCCTTGATTGTTATCGGCCCAGGGTTGAGTCAGAACAATGCAGCGGACCGTTTAATATCAACAATTACTGGTGCGCTGATTGCTATTTTGTGTTCTATTTTTGCTCATCCAAAAACTCCAGCAGGACGCACCATTGACCGTATCTCTTCTCTGACTGATCGATCAGCAGTATTGCTAGCAAGAATGGCAGAGGGAGTACTTGAAGATTTTTCTCAAGATAACACTGGGCGCTGGCTTGCTAGAGGAAGATTACTCGCCGAAGAGATACCCAGTATTAGAAGCCAAGCACTTGAGGCAAGAGTTTTCGCTAAGTGGCTTCCGACAGTGCGAAGTGAAAATGCTGAAAAGTTATACTTGCGAGGAGTCGCAGTTGAGCACACAATTATTCAGGTTCGAGCTATTTCACGAGCACTATTTGATATTGCCCTCAACGGGGGACTTGAGGAAGCGGTTGCTTCAGAAATAGCAATGATGCTGTCAACTGCGAGTTATGCACTTTCAGTAAGTGCTGAGAATTTTAGATTTGATCCCTATGCACGGTTAAAAGATCCAATAACCGGTGAAATGCGAATGTCTTCAGAGCAAGCAACTGCTGCAGTCATAAATAAAGCTGACCACTTTGAACAAGGCCAGTTCGCGAGAATTATGACAATTATTTCAAGTGTTATGGTGATAGCAGATTCACTTGATCAAATATCACCTGCTATTCGCAAGGTTCCAACCCCTCAAGGGCCAACGAGCCAGCAGATACTCTCTAAGTCACCGATTGATCAAGCAAAAATTTGGCAGCAACGCTTATTTAAGTTGCTTCCTGCGCCAATCCGCAAATATCTTGAGTAGTAACTAATTACTTGTAGGACTTGGTGTTGGACTTGTAGTCGCAACGCCAGTAAATGGTGCCCATACAAGCCACTTTGCCACAGGCTTTACCTCATTTGATACAAACTGATAACTGTGACCACCTGGAACCATGCTAATCAAGTAGCTTGCTTTCTTTATTTTAAGTTTTGCACCCCATGCTGCTGCCTGACCTCGAATCAAAGCAGTGAGATCTTGTGGGGATTCACCGAGAAACCAGCGAAGTTGAGGGGAGTAATTTAAAAAATGATTTGGGGTTTGATAGGCAACTTTTGCAGGCTGGTCTTTAATGCCCCCATAGGCATTTGTTAGATCATCTGTTACGAAATAACCTGCAAGTGTAATTACTTGGCTATACAGATCAGGATGATGCAGTCCAATAATCGCCGCTCCATAACCACCCATTGAAAATCCTAAGATTGCTCGATTTGTCTTCGGTCGAATATTTTTTCCCTCGACGGCAGAAATTACATTTTTAGTTAACCACGTTTCAACCATAGCCCTGCCGTCATAAGAATCTGCCCACTCAGAATCAATATGTGTTGATGCATTTCCATCTGGATAGACAGCAAGAAATGGTTTTGCGCCATTTTTAAATTCTCTTGCGAACTCTTTTATAGTTGCTGCCATTAAGCCATTGGGACTTCCAGGCCAACCATGCAACATATAAACAACTGGAAGATTTTGTACCTGCTCTGCTGGAACTGGTGGTGTCCAGACATAGACATTTCGAATAGGAAAGTCTGTTTCAGGGCTTGCAACTTTTACCTGAGTAATGCTCCCGGGGTACTCCTGAGCATGGCTGAGGGAAATAGGGGAGAAAAAAAGCCCAAGAATTGCTACCGCAGCAAGTCCGCAGGCTTTCTTCATTTCGTGAGCGTAACCCAAGCGCTTCTACCTTTAAATGCCGTGATCGGATTCACTCCCGCGTGGATTTAGCAACAAAGCAGCGTGCGTGGCATACTGGGGGTATGAAGCGCATCGGAGTCCCAGCAGTTACAACTGCGACCTGCTCACTTCTCATTGTTTCTGGAATTTTCCTTTCATCATCTGCTAACGCAGCTGCTTCTGCAGCACCAGCAGCACCAGCA
>CAIUAO010000071.1 GCA_903897155.1 uncultured Actinomycetes bacterium
AAATGGCTCGTTATACCGGAGCAGATTGCAAGCGCTGCCGTCGCGAAAAAGTAAAGCTCTTTCTTAAGGGCTCTAAGTGCGATGGTCCAAAGTGTCCTATTGAGTCACGTCCATATCCACCAGGACAACATGGTCGTGGTCGTTCCAAGGAATCTGAGTACCTACTGCAGATGCGTGAAAAGCAGAAGTGCGCACGTATGTATGGCGTACTAGAAAAGCAATTCCGTGGATATTACGAAGAGGCTAACCGTCTTCAAGGTAAGACTGGTGAAAACCTTTTGGTCATTCTTGAAACTCGTCTAGATAACGTTGTGTTCCGCGCTGGCTTTGCAAAGAGCCGCGATATGGCACGCCAACTTGTTCGTCACGGACATTTCTTGGTCAACGGTAAGAAGGTAAACATTCCTTCATTCCGCGTTACTCCAATGGATGTTATTGATGTTCTTCCTGGTTCCCTTGATACAACCCCGTTCATCGTCGCAAGCGCTGAGTTGGGTGAAAAGGCAATTCCAGCATGGATGGAAGTTGTTGGATCAAAGATGCGCATCTTGGTTCACGCAGCTCCTACCCGCACCATCATCGACACACAGATTCAAGAGCAACTCATTGTTGAGTTGTACAGCAAGTAATTAGTTAACAAAAAAGGAGATCAAATAGTGGATCTCCCCGACGTACGGAGGAAATAAGTGCTTATTGCACAACGCCCCATCCTCACTGAGGAAGTAGTATCAGAGTTTCGCTCGCGTTTCATTATTGAGCCGCTGGAGCCAGGCTTTGGCTACACCCTTGGTAATTCATTACGCCGTACCCTCTTGTCATCTATCCCTGGCGCAGCTGTGACCAGTGTTCGAGTCAATGGCGCGCTTCATGAATTCACAACCCTTGAAGGTGTGAAGGAAGATCTCACAGAGATCGTTCTGAACATCAAGAACTTGGTTCTTTCATCAGATAACGATGAGCCATCACTTCTCTACATTCGCAAGAATGGTGAGGGTGTTGTCACAGGCGCTGATATCGCAGCACCAGCAGGAATCGCTGTCCATAACCCAAATCTTCACATCGCTACTTTGAACTCAAAGGCAAACTTTGAAGTTGAACTCACAGTTGAGCGTGGCCGTGGCTATGTCACTGCTGTTACCAACAAGGTTGCTGGCGGAGATATCGGACGTATTCCGGTTGACTCAATTTATTCACCAGTGCTTCGCGTGACCTATAAGGTCGAAGCAACTCGTGTTGAACAACGTACAGACTTTGACCGTTTGATCGTCGATGTTGAGACAAAGCAATCAATGAAGCCAGGAGATGCCATGGCATCTGCCGGTAAGACATTGGTTGAACTCTTTGGTCTTGCTCGCGAATTGAATGTCAACGCTGAAGGTATTGAGATGGGGCCGTCAGTTCATGACGCAGCCCTAGCAGCAGATCTTGCTCTTCCCATCGAAGATCTTGATCTCACAGTACGTTCATACAACTGCCTCAAGCGCGAAGGTATTCATACCGTCGGTGAGCTAGTTGGTCGTTCAGAAGCAGACCTACTTGATATTCGTAACTTCGGTTCGAAGTCAATTGATGAAGTGAAAGCAAAGCTTCAAACAATGGGAATGCAATTGAAGGACAGCCCAATCGGATTTGATCCAACAAAACATCACAACTACGGAGCTGACGTTGACGAAGACCTCGTTGACTCAGAGCAGGCCTAGGAGCTAAAAATGCCAACACCAAGTAGAGGACCACGCCTTGGAAGCGGTCCAGCACACGAAAGATTGTTGCTAGGCACTTTAGCTGAACAACTCTTTGAACACGGCAAGATCAAGACCACTGAGGCAAAGGCCAAGCGCCTTCGTCCATTGGCTGAAAAGTTGATCACTGCTGCCAAAGAGGGAGATCTTCCTGCACGTCGTCGGGTAATGCAGACCATTCAAAATAAGAGCGTTGTTCATACACTCTTTACAGAGATTGGTCCACGCTTTGCTACACGTAACGGTGGATACACACGTATTACAAAGGTTGCTCCACGTAACGGTGATAACGCGCCAATGGCTGTTATCGAACTTGTTGCTGACTAATCACCATAAGTAATTTCATGATTGAACCCGCTCTCAACCCTGAGAGCGGGTTTTCTCGTTTCAAAGTGCTTGTCGCATACGACGGAAGTAAATATTTTGGCTGGGGAAAGCAACCAGATCAGGTAACACTTCAGGGGACTATTGAAGAGGCAATTACACGTTTTATTCGCACCCCTGCGCAGACTGTGGTTGCCGGGCGCACTGATGCTGGGGTTCATGCAACTGGCCAGGTATTTCATGTGGATGTCCCGCAAGAATTTGCCCAGGATCCTGAGCACTTCACGTATCGCATCAATCAAATCCTGCCTGATGAGATACGTATTATTTCTACGCATAAAGCAGCTGTGAACTTTGATGCAAGATATTCAGCAATCTCTCGACGCTACCGATACAAGATCCTTGATAACAATCAGCTTTTGATGCCGCTACAAAGATATGACGTTGCATCGTGGTTTAGACCTTTAGATATAGATCTGATGAACCAGGCATCAAATGCGATGCTGGGCAAACATGACTTTGTCACCTTCTGCCGTTACCGCGAAGGAGCAACATCTATTCGCACACTTCTTGAATTCACATGGCACCGAAATCAAGAGGGGATCGTAGTCTGCGATATTGCAGCCGATGGTTTTGGCTGGAATATGGTGCGCAATCTTGTCGGAGCAGCTGTATGTGTAGGTGAAGGACGTTTCCCTCAGGAATGGATGTCAGAAATTCTTGTCGGCAGAGAAAGAGTTGCTGATTCCTATGTTTTTCCGGCGCAAGGACTCACATTGACCCGGGTGGACTATCCAGCCGATGATCAATTACTTGATCGACTTCTGGCCTACCAAGAAGGGCTAAAAAATCAGGCTGAATCTGTCGTAAGTGGGCTGGAATAAGGCTTTTTTGACCCTAGTGGGCCTAGCGGGTAATCTAGCCCTCTGCCGAAAAGCTGATTTCAGCCCAAGGCGAAGTGAGTAGCAAGTGCTATTTCATAAAAATAAGTAATAAGAAGACTAGGAAGAGAGAGACCTCGTGCGCACATTTTCACCGAAGGCAAGTGACGTCACACGCAAGTGGCATGTCATTGATGCTGAAGGAGTTGTCCTTGGTCGCCTTGCTAGCCATGCTGCTGCTCTTTTGCGCGGTAAGCATAAGACAACATTTGCACCACATATCGATATGGGTGATTTCGTCGTTGTGATCAATGCTGAAAAAGTTGTATTGACAGGACAGAAGACCGATAAGAAGTTCGCTCACCACCACTCAGGTTATCCAGGTGGAATGACGTCGATCGTTTATGCAGATTTGATTAACCAAGATCCAGTTCGCGTAATCATGAAGGCTGTTCTAGGAATGATTCCTAAGAACAAACTTGGACGCGCTGTTGGAACAAAGCTAAAAGTTTACGCAGGATCAGAACACCCACATGCTGCGCAAAACCCAACACCATATGTTTTCAGCCAAGTTTCTCAAATTGTGAAGAAGTAAGGGACCGGATATGTCAGATTTCGATACAGCAGTAGAGACAGAAGAAGAGCTCACTTCTTACTCATCTTCAACACCCGCTGCAGCAACTAACCGTCCTGCAATCAAGGCACCAGGTGGTGGCACAGGCCGCCGCAAGGAAGCAGTTGCACGCGTTCGCTTAACACCAGGAACAGGTAAGTGGATCGTAAATGGCAAGGCTCTTGATGTTTATTTCCCAAACAAAGTTCACCAACAACTAGTTTCAGAACCATTCCTTACTGTTGGCGCTGAGAATCAATACGATGTCATTGCTCGTATTAATGGTGGCGGAACATCTGGCCAAGCTGGCGCACTGCGTCTTGGCGTTTCACGTGCACTCAATGAAATTGATCGTGATGCAAACCGTCCTGCACTCAAGAAGGCAGGCTTCCTCAAGCGTGACCCTCGTGTCATTGAGCGTAAGAAGTACGGTCTGAAGAAGGCCCGTAAGCGCTCGCAATACAGCAAGCGTTAATTCTAATCTCTATAGCGATTGCCTAATTAGATGGCACTCTTTGGCACCGATGGTGTTCGAGGTCTTGCCAATCGCGATCTCACTGCAGAACTTGCCGTTGATTTATCTATTGCCGCTGCCCACATTCTTGGTGAATTAGGCGCGTTTAAAGGTCACAGACCAAAAGCAATTGTTGGTCAAGATTCACGTGCATCTGGTGAGTTTTTAGAAGCAGCAGTTGTTGCAGGTTTAGCAAGCGCCGGAGTTGATGTGTATCGCGTAGGCGTTTTACCAACACCAGCAATCGCATATCTCACCGCTGATATGGGCGCCGATCTTGGCGTCATGATTAGCGCTTCACATAACCCAATGCCAGATAACGGAATTAAGTTCTTCGCTAAAGGCGGAGGCAAACTCGATGACGCGTTAGAAGCAGCGATCGAAAAGCGCATGGGGGAGATGTGGCAGCGCCCAACAGGTAAAGATGTCGGCCGAGTGATTAGTGATGATTCTGCCGCTGAGCGTTATTTGTTCCACCTTCTCAACACCTTAAGTATTAATTTATCTGGTCTAAAAATTGTTGTGGATTGCGCTAATGGCGCGTCATCGCGAGTTGGTCCAAAGGCCTATACGCGCGCAGGCGCCGAAGTAATTGCTATTTCTCATGAGCCCAACGGCTGGAATATTAATGAGAACTGCGGTTCAACATATTTAGAGAATCTCAAAGCAAAGGTCAAGGAAGTTCATGCCGATCTTGGTATTGCCCATGATGGCGATGCCGATCGTTGCTTAGCAGTTGATGCCGATGGCAATGAAATTGATGGAGATTTCATCATGGCAATCCTTGCTGCAGACTGGCAGTCACGAGGACTACTCAAGAATGAAACCGTTGTTGGAACAGTGATGAGCAATCTTGGTTTCATGAAGGCGATGGATGAGCTCAACATTAATGTTGAAACTGCTGCAGTGGGCGACCGTTATGTATTAGAAAAAATGCTTGCCAATGACCACTCACTTGGCGGTGAACAATCAGGCCATATCATCATGCGCCATTATGCAAACACAGGTGATGGAATTTTAACTGCGTTGCATCTGATGCAAGCAGTGAAATCAAGTGGTAAATCATTGAAAGATTTATCCAATGTTATGAAGCGTTTCCCACAAGTATTGATTAATGTGAAAGATGTTAAGAAAGAGAAATTGAATAGCTCAATAAAGATCACTGAGCACATCACCCGCAAGGAAAGTGAACTTGGCGCCTCTGGTCGTATTTTGGTTCGTCCTTCAGGCACAGAAGCATTAGTCCGCGTGATGGTTGAAGCCCAAAGCACAGAGGTTGCCCAAAAATTAGCCGAGGAAATAGCAGCACTAGTAAGATCAGAACTGTCTTAAGCGAATAAGTTAAAAGGAGCCTGACGCATGTGCGGCATTGTCGGATACACCGGTAAGGCACAAGCACTCAGTCCTGTTCTTGAAGGCCTTCGTCGTTTGGAATACCGCGGATATGACTCTGCTGGAATTGCCCTCGTTGTTAAAAAGGGCGAACCACTCTGGATTGAAAAGCGTGCGGGCAAACTTTCTAATCTTGAAGATTCATTAGGGGATACAAAGCCCGATGCCCATAGCGGAATTGGCCATACACGCTGGGCAACACATGGCGGCCCAACAGATACAAATGCGCATCCTCATTTAGATAATGAAGGAAAGCTTGCGCTGATACATAATGGAATTATTGAAAATTATGTTGAACTGCGTGCAATTCTTGAAAAGCGCGGACACGTTTTTAAGTCAGAGACAGATACTGAATCTGTCGTGCATTTGCTCAGCGATGCTCGTAAGGAGCACAAAGGTGACTTAGCAGCAGCGATGCGGGATGTATGCGCACAGCTTCGTGGCTCATTTACTTTGCTTGCCATTCACTCAGATGAGCCAGGAAGAATTGTTGGCGCACGAAGAAATTCCCCACTTGTTGTTGGCGTAGGAGATGGAGAGAATTTCCTTGCCTCTGATGTTTCGGCGTTTATTTCACATACAAAGCGCGCACTTGAACTAGGCCAAGATGAAGTGGTTGATATTACAGATTCAAAAATTACGGTTACTGATTTATCTGGCAAAGTCCTTAAGCCACGTGAGTATGAAATTTCATGGGATGCATCAGCAGCTGAGCGCGGAGGCTTTCCCCACTTTATGCTCAAGGAAATCTACGAGCAACCAAAGTCAATTGCAGATACTTTAATTGGTCGCACAGCAGGGTTAGATACTGAAATCACTGCAGGAATTGATCTTGAAGGTATTTCAAAAGTTGTCATTATTGCTTGCGGTACTGCCTATCACGCAGGCTTAGTTGGCAAGTATGCAATTGAGAAGTGGGCAAATGTCCCAGTAGATGTTGAATTAGCATCTGAATATCGTTACCGCGAACCATCTGTAGATAAAAGCACTCTTGTTATTCCAATTTCACAATCTGGTGAAACTATGGACACCTTGATGGCGATGCGTTATGCACGCACACACGGCGCCAGGATATTTGCAGTCTGCAATACAAATGGATCAACCATTCCTCGTGAGTCAGATGCAGTGCTTTATACCCATGCTGGTCCAGAAATTGCTGTTGCTTCAACAAAAGCATTCACTGCTCAGCTCATCGCGATGTATCTCATTGCTCTGCACCTTGGAAAAGTTCGTGGAGTCATTGATAAGAAATTTACAGATGAAATGAGCACCGAACTTGCGCAGTTGCCAGCAAAAGTTGAGCAAATACTTGAAACAGTTGAACCTCTTCGCGAACTCACTCGTAAATTTAAAGATGCAGGATCGATGCTCTTTTTGGGTAGAAATGTTGGGTACCCAACAGCTTTAGAAGGCGCTCTCAAGCTTAAAGAGCTTGCCTATATGCATGCTGAAGGATTTGCTGGCGGGGAACTCAAGCATGGTCCAATCGCTCTGATTGATCAGGGAACTGCAGTAATTGCTGTCATGCCAACTTCTACTTCACCGCTCTATGAAAAGATGGCAAGCAACGTTCAGGAAGTTAAAGCCCGTGGGGCAATTGTGATTGCAGTTGGCGATGTTGATCTAGAAAGTGCTGCACACAACATCCGTATTCCTTCTTCACATGACTTTTTACAGCCGGTGTTGGCAGTTGTTCCTCTTCAAGTTATTGCATATGAGATGGCGGTTGCAAGGGGCAATGATGTTGATCAACCTCGTAACCTTGCCAAGTCGGTGACTGTTGAATGACATGGGGATCACTTGCGATTTATAGAAAGCAAGAGCGCGATAAGGCATTAAAAATCTCTCTTGGTCTCTTCGCTGCTTTTCTCATTACAACAGAACAAGTCTTAACAAAAGGTTTCTTGTATACAGCCGACCACAAGATCAAAGCTATTAAGCACCACACATTTAAAGGTTTACCCAGCCATGCATTGCTCGCCCTAGATGATTTAGGCCTGCGCAGCTTCACCGCTACATGCTTACTGATTACCGCTGTAATTATTGGGTATCGCTTTAAGTCGTGGAGGCCCGTAAATCTTTCGCTGCTTTCACTTCTGCTACTCAACGGTGTCGTAGGTTTATCAAAACTAATATTTGGCCGCACTAAGCCTCGCCTACAGATGGATCTACTACATGAGGGCGGTCTTTCATATCCAAGTGGTCACGCAGCAAATGCGCTGCTGACCTGGGGAATGCTGGCATATTTAATATACCGATACACACTTATTGGTAAAAAACTCCGCCACCTTCTATATGCGGGCATCGCACTTGTAACGACAACAGTCTGCATCGTCTCTTTAATTCGAAATACACATTGGTTTTCAGATCTTCTAGGTGGAGTCTTTTTAGGAGGCGCAATCCTTGTCTTTCTTGTGGCGCTAGATCGAGGCTGGGCATCTGAAAGGCAACCATCATGATCGATGGAATCGGCATTGATGTAGTAGATATTGCGCGCTTTGAAGAATCATTAGTGCGCACCCCCGCACTTAAAGAGAGAATCTTTACAAGCAGAGAAGCACAGCTAAAGATGTCATCTCTTGCCGCGCGCTTTGCCGCCAAAGAAGCACTCGCTAAAGCACTGAACGCAAAAGATATCTTCACCTGGCACGATGCTGAAGTTATTAATGAAGAGAGCGGCAAACCTGCTTTTATCTTTACAGGAGCTATTGCCGAGAGAATTGATGGCGCAACTGTTCACCTCACACTTTCCCATGACGCAGGCATTGCATCAGCCATGGTCATTATTGAGAGGATCTAATTGTGCGCGCCGTTGTTGAAGTAAACCTCAAAGCGATTGATCACAATATTAAGCAGATCAAATCACTGACCAAATCAGAGATTCTTGCTGTTGTTAAAGCAGATGCATATGGACATGGCTTACTTCCTGTTGCAAAGCAAGCACTCACATCTGGAGCAAGTTGGCTGGGCGTAGCGCTCCTTGAAGAGGCTTTAGCCCTGCGCGCTGGTGGAATTACTGCGCCAGTTATTGCTTGGCTTACACCTCCAGGAGAAGATTTCGCTGGCGCACTTGCAGGACACATTGATCTCTCTGTTTCATCCATCTCACTTTTTGAAGAGATATTAGGTGCCGCAAAAGTTTCAGGGATTAAACCAAGGCTTCATTTTGAAATTGATACAGGCATGCGCCGTGGCGGAGTACTAGGTGAGTGGAGTGATTTCCTTGCCTTTGCGAAAGAACATGCAAGTGAATATGAATTAGTAGGGGTGTGGTCTCACTTTGCTAGGGCTGATGAACCTGATTCAACATTTAACGCACATCAAGAGAATAATTTCGAGCTAAAGCTTGCCGATATCAGGCTTGCTGGACTTAGCCCAAAGATCGTTCACCTTTCAAATTCAGCGGCAACAATTACTAACTCTGCAGCCCACCACATGATGGTTCGTGTGGGAATTGCGATGTATGGACTGAGCCCAGATGTAAATACTCTAGGTACTTCGAAGGATCTTCACCTCATTCCGGCGATGAGCGTTAAAGCAAAGATTCATTTAGTAAAGAGTGCTAAAAAAGGTGAAGCTGTTGGCTACGGTGGAACGGCGTTACTGAGCGCCGATTCAAAGCTAGGCGTCATTGTTATGGGTTATGCAGACGGTCTGCCACGCAGTGCATCTAACATCACTGGCGTCATGCATGATTCAAAGAGGGCGCCACTTATTGGCCGAGTATCTATGGACCAATGTGTTGTCGATTTAGGCGCAGACTCAACAGCAAAAGCTGGAGATTATGTAACTATTTTTGGTCCAGATGGATATAGCGCAGATGACTGGGGCAAAGCATCTGGAACTATTAACTATGAGATCACCACTCGCATTGCAACACGGGTGCCGCGGATCTACACATGAAAATCAATAGCCCAGAGGAGATGTTTGAACTGGGCAAAAGAATTGGATCCAAACTACAAGCAGGTGATGTAATTCTTCTGCGCGGTGAACTTGGCGCAGGCAAAACAGCGCTCACGCGGGGTATTGGTACATCACTTGGCATCGATGATGTTTCATCACCCACCTTTGTTATTTCAAAGATTTATCAAGGCGGGCGCGTACCCCTTATTCATGTCGATGCCTATCGTTTAATGGGAAGTGAACTTGCAGGGTTTGATGATTTAGATCTTGAATCACGTATTCCAACATCAATCACCGTTGTTGAGTGGGGCGATGGTTTTGTCCAGCGAATTGCAGATAAATTTATTACGGTAGCAATTAGTTTTGGTAAGTCAGATTCTGAGCGCATTGTTGAGATAGAAAGCTTGGAACTATGACAATAATCCTTGCCATTGATACATCAACAGATCGCACTAGCGTTGGCATTATTGAAAACGGTGAACTCATTATTCAACTCCATCATGATGATCCACTTGGCCACGGCGCAGTGTTACCTGGGTTAGTCAAAGATGCTCTCGCTCGAGAAAATAAAATTGACCACGTTGCTATTGGAATGGGTCCTGGACCTTTTACTGGGCTTCGTGTGGGAATTGCATTTGGGCAGTGCTTTGCGACTGCTCGCAATATCCCCTGGATTGGCGTTGATTCATTGGCGGCGCTAGCTACCGAACATGATGATGCAGAGTTCATTGTTGCCATTGACGGACGCCGTAGAGAGTTTTTCTGTAGCCACTATGCGGGCGGGAAATTACTCGCCCCATCGCGCGTCATGCAACGGGAGTCTCTTGCAGAACTTTCTATTCCTGTTTATTACGGAAGTCCAAAGACGAGTGCGATTGCAGATTTATCACTCACGCAAGCCTCAATCCTTGAACCAATCTATATTCG
>CAIUAO010000072.1 GCA_903897155.1 uncultured Actinomycetes bacterium
AGGTTAGCGGTTACATCCCAGCCCCAATAATAGAAGGCAGCGACAAGTGCTCCTGCAAAGAAAGTACTTGAAGTATGGAAAGCACTTGGGCTAAACCATGACCATGTAAATTTATTTACAGGATTACCGTGAGTAATTGCCAGAATTCCAAAGAGGAGAAGAAGAACTACTTCAACGGTAGACATAATCACTTGGACTCGGGCTGTAATAGTTACTCCAAAAGCAACAGCTGCAACCATTGATAGGAAGAAGATTGCACCAAAGAGTGTTACCCAGCCAGTGCTAGATGCAGCCTTCTCGGAAAAAAGACCAATCGCTGCTTGGCCTGCCGGAAGTGTTGCTGCAACCATAAAAATGGAGGAACACATAACTAGTGACCAGCCGCTGATATATCCCAGTGCTGGGTGTAGTCCAGAGCGGACCCATGTGTAAGTGGCGCCAGAGTTTGACTCTGTACGACCTAAGTAATTAAACGCAAAAACAATTCCAAACATAGCGATACCGCAATAAAGCAGTGCCGCTGGTCCGGCTAAACCAACTGCTGCAACAAGTGCTGCAGTTGTAGCTGCGATTGAGTATGCAGGAGCTGATCCTGCAACACCCATGACTGATGACTCAAAAAGCCCCAATACATTGGGAGCTAATTTGTGTTCGTGAGTTTGTGTTGCCATTTAAAGACCTCCGAGTTGAGAGGGCATCCGAAGAGGCGGTAGGTGAACAGATACAAGGGAAGCGTACCCCCCCAAAAGGCATTTAAACAGAATATCTACAAGGAAAATTGTTTAGTTCATGAAATGTTTTCTGGAGCCTCGGGCCGGGATTGAACCGGCGACCTGCCCATTACGAGTGGGCTGCTCTACCACTGAGCCACCGAGGCACTACTAATGATTCTTAGAACAACAAAGCCAAACTAGTCGAGGCGAACTTCACCCTTATCGCTCTTGATGTGTACTGCAACGATTCCTGTTTCGCCTTCATTTTCAGAAGGATCAATCCAATCGATAGTTACTCCATCAAGACCAGCAACGATTTCATCCGTGAACCAGGACTCATCAAGCTTACCTTTTGCTGCAACTTCAATCTTTGTAATTTCAGATGCAGGCTTTCCTTCTTGTGAAGGATGGTCAGATGTCAGCCATTGAATGAAGAATGGTAATTCTGGTTGAGTGGCAATCTCGATAACACCAATTTGCTTCCACTTTAAATCACTTCCGTCTGGACGGGTACGGTGGCCATCAAGTGCTTGGCGTCCAAATTTATCTTCAATGGGTTTTATATCTTTAGTTGAAAACACCCAAGTGAGCCAACCGCCGCCTTCGTTTGCTTTCTTTGAAACAGCTTTACCCCAAGGTGTTGATTCTGTTGCAGGGTGATCAAGCGGGCATACAACTTCAACATAACGATTGTTTTTCAGTGGCGCAGTGAAGTTACGCGTTCCAAAACGTGGATGAATACCACCGTCAATAAAGGAGGTGCCAAGTTTCGTACCGAGCCTTTGAACTGTGTCAGCAAGTTGATCGTGGCTGGTTACATATGAGACGTGGTCTAAGCGCATAGGGAAATAATGCCGTATCCGAAG
>CAIUAO010000073.1 GCA_903897155.1 uncultured Actinomycetes bacterium
AGGAGTGTAGGTTTCATTGTTCGACTTTAAAGCCTAACCTCTGGTTTTGCAAAGCTTTTGTTCGCATAACGACAATTAACAGTGGCTCCTGAGCCATGGCACGTGGCAAATCCTTTCCGCTGACTTGTATTTTGTGGCGTTCCTAGCCTTCATTTCAGGTTCGGTGTACATTTTAGGCATGGAAGAAAAAAATCTGATTCAACTCTGGAATGATCAACGCGCTGCGCGTATTAAATCTCAGCTAGCGCCAACACTTTTACTCTCTGTTGTACTTGCGCTGACAACAACTGGTCACCTCACAAAGGCAACAGATCAGACTCTTAAACTCTTTGCTATCGGCCTAGTTGTTGCTGGCGGAGTCTTCTCTGTTACAGCGATGGTTGGCGCAGTTCGCGACGGGGCGGCAGTCATAGCTTCTCTTAAAGCACTTAAGGGACTTTCGCCGTTGGGCAAAACAATTACAAAGTCTGCTGACACACTCTGGATGACCGGCGGACTCTTTGTAGTTTTGAGCCTTTTTAACTTTATTGTTCTTTGGATATATCTGTTTAGATAAAAAGAATTGAAAAAGCCCCTGAGAAATATCTCAGGGGCTTTTTAGTTGAACTATTAACCAAGCGCTTCTCCCGCAGCCTCTTTCATTGCTTGAGCATGTTGGGCACCGGTCTTAAGAGGTGTTGCTCGAAGTGAAAGGGCCACAAGAATTCCGATTGCTGTAACCGGAGCAGCCGCAAAAAAGACAACGTGGAAAGCCTGCACATACGAGTGCACCACAGTTGCTTTAAGTTCTGGCGTGAAACCATTTCCCGCCGAAGGGTTATTTCGAAGAGCGACAAACGCTTGAGGCGTAGCTCCTGCCATTGCCGCTGGATTTGTTGCAGTGAGTGTCTTTACTCCACTTGAAATATAAGCGCTGAGCTTGCTTGAGTAGATCGATCCAAAGATCGCCACACCAAGAGTTCCGCCGATTGAACGCCAGAAGGTGTTCAGGCTTGTTCCAATACCCATATCGCGAACTTCAAGTGAATTTTGAAGGGCGATCACCAGGTTCTGTAGGCAGAACCCAAGGCCAGCGCCGAGTGCAAATGCGAAGATCGCAAGGCGCCAGTAAGGAGTAGTTTCATTTAGCGTAACCATCAAGAGCAGAGCAGCTGTCATCAAGACCATTCCAATAACAGGGAACATCTTGTATTTACCATGCTTAGTGATCCACTTACCGGTGAAAATCGACATCGATACGATGCCGAACATCAAGGGAAGCAGCTTTAAGCCAGAAAGTGTGGCTGAATTGTGCTTCACAAGCTGGAAGTAGAGAGGCAACATGACAATCGCTCCAAACATCGCAGCTCCTACGAGAAATGCCAAGAGGGATGTAATAGAGAATGTGTGGTTCTTGAAAAGACGCAAAGGAAGAATTGGTTCAGCTGCTTTTGCTTGGTTCCATAGGAACGCTACAAAGAGAACTAACCCTCCGCCAATCCAAGAAAGTGTCTTAACTTTGAGCCAACCATTTTCAGGAGCATAAACAGATATGCCAAGAAGAAGCGCTGATGTTGCGACAACAAGTAGCAGCGCCCCGAAATAGTCAATCTTGTGTTGGCGAACAACTTTAGGAATATGTAGAACTGCTGAAGTCACAACAAGTGCAATGATTCCAAATGGAAGGTTGATGTAGAAAATCCAGCGCCATCCGGTAAGCCCAAGAACCTTTGAGTGATCTGAGAAGAATCCACCAAGAAGTGGACCTGCAACTGTTGCAAGACCCCAAACTGCACCAAAGTAACCTTGGTAGCGACCACGTTCACGTGGTGAAACAACATCACCGATGATCACAAATGTCAGTGACATCAATCCGCCGGCGCCTAAACCTTGGAACGCACGAGAGATGATGAGTTGATTCATTGAGTGAGCTGCGCCTGCTGCAAATGAGCCGATCAAAAAGATAATAATCGCAAACTGGAATACCTGACGACGACCATAGAGGTCGGAGATTTTTCCGTAGAGCGGAGTTGAAGCAGTGGAGGTGAGAAGGTAAGCAGTAACAACCCATGTGTAGTGGTTAAGACCACCAAGATCCACGGTGATTGTTTTAAGTGCAGTAGAAACGATTGACTGATCAAGGGCGGCAAGTAAAAGCCCTGTCATTAATCCGACCATTACTG
>CAIUAO010000074.1 GCA_903897155.1 uncultured Actinomycetes bacterium
AAAGGCGCATCCAGCAGGAAGGCCAATTAAAGATGGTGGTTGACCATTAATAGTTTTAAGCCGGCTTCCATGCTTCTCATCCACGCGCGGAATAGAGCCAAGTAAGCCCACGGTGTAGGGATGGACCGGGCGATAGAAGATCTCATCGACTGCGCCTTGCTCGACTAAACGCCCTGCATACATCACGTTAATGCGATCTGCTACCTCGGCGACAACGCCCATATCGTGGGTAATTAAAATAACAGCTGTGTTAAATTCCTTCTGCATCTTTTGAATAAGAGCCAAGATCTCTGATTGAACCGTCACATCAAGCGCCGTTGTTGGCTCATCAGCAATGAGCAATTTTGGGTTATTCACGAGTGACATGGCGATCATCACCCGCTGTCTCATGCCTCCAGAGAATTGGTGAGGGTATTCATCAATGCGTTTATGAGGATCTGGAATGCCTACTAAATCCAACATTTCCAAAGAACGTTTACGTGCATCTGCTTTAGATCCCTTGTTATGCAAAAGCCATGCTTCAGAGATCTGGTTATTGATTGTGTAGTAAGGATGAAGAGATGACATTGGGTCTTGAAAGACCATCGCCATTGATTTCCCGCGCATCTTGCGCACAGTCTCTTCATCAGAAGAGATCACATCAACGGGACCAGAATCAAGATTAAAAATTACTTCACCTGAAATCCGTGTTCGCTTGGGATTATGAAGTCCCATGATTGCCATGCTGGAGACTGATTTACCTGAGCCAGATTCACCAACAATGGCAAGTGTCTGACCAAGATCGACGGAGAATGAAACTTCATCGGTTGCCTGAACAAGACCATCTTCAGTGGGAAAGGCCACTGATAAGTTTTTTACCTCAAGAAATGGCTTCATCCGATTCGCACCCTGGGATCAAGGTAGGCATATGCAATATCAACGATCAGGTTAAAGACAATGATAAATGTTGCCGCAAACAGCGTGGTGCCGACAATGAGCGGCAGATCAAAGTTTTGTAATACCGCCTTCAGGGAGATCTCCCCTAATCCCGGCAATTGATAAATCGTTTCGGTAATAATTGCTCCACCAAGAAGACCACCAAAATCAATTCCTGCGTTGGTAAGAAGAGGAGCGAGTGAAGTACGAAGATTATGTTTAACCAGCACCCGGCGCGGACTCACACCTTTGGCGCGTGCGGTTCGAATGAAATCCTCACTAGAAGTCTCAATAACATTGCTTCGCGTGAGGCGCGTATAGACCGCGCTAAAGGTCAATGCCAGTGTGATCCAAGGAAATATGAAGTTCTTGAGGAACCCTAATGGGTCACTCCAAGGTGAGACCCATTGACCCTGAGCAATGGGATCAATCCAATGCAAGAGCAGAGCTCCGATATAAACCAGAAGTCCGAGAATGAAAATTGGCATCGAGCTGCCAATCAATACAAAGGCGGTAGCTCCCTTATCAATCCAGGTACCACGAAAACGAGCTGCAAGAACTCCCAGGCTTACTCCTGTTACAAACCAGAGAATGAAGGCACCGATGGCAAGACTGAGTGTGAATGGGAAAGCGTGGGCCATAACCGTTGTTACGCACTCGTTGTTTGGAAATGAATAACCGAGTGAAGGTGCTGGGCATGTGAATCTTGCGGCTCCATCGCCATATGTGCGCCCAACAAATATGCCAAGAAAAAATCTCCACCACTGCTCATAAAGCGGCACATCTAACCCAAGTCTGTGTCTATTTCCGTTAACTACAGCCGGGTTGCAATGAATACCGCATGAAATACGAGCCGGATCAACTGGGAGCAGTCCAAAGATGAGATAAACAACAATCGTGAGCAAAAATAGAAGCAGGAGGGTGTAAGCAATGCGCCTTGTTATGTACTTAAGCATGCTTTTCCCTTCGCGTTCTAGTTGCTAAGTATTAGATAGGTGAGAGTACATCTATCGGCTCTCTAAAAAGGGGCGGCTCGTGTGAGCCACCCCTTTTTGCATGAAGCAAACTACTTAAG
>CAIUAO010000075.1 GCA_903897155.1 uncultured Actinomycetes bacterium
CAGATGAAAGACCGCAAGATTTACTGGCCGCGTGGCTGGGTCGTGGGTGGCTCCAGCACGGTCAACGGCATGATTTGGGTGCACGGCACGCCGCACGAATACGACAAATGGGCACAAGACGGCTGCCCTGGCTGGTCGCATGCCGACCTGCTGCCATGGTTCAAAAAGATTGAAAACTTTGCCGGTGGCGACGCTGCGCGCCGGGGCTGCAGCGGCCCGGTCACGATCACCGAGTTCAAACCGGTAGACGCCCTGCCCGACGCCTTTTTGGATTCCCTGGAGCAAGCCGGTGTCACGCCGCGCGTGAAGGACTACAACGAACATCACTAATGCGATATGTACCAGCGCTATGCCATGCCATACGAATAAAGAACGGGCCATAGTGTCCGTAATCTGCTGGCCACCATTCTTGAGAGGTAGTCATCAGCGTGAAGATATCTTTTTTTACTGCATCAAGATTGAGTTTCTTAAATTCTTTTGCATAATCAAAATCTTCACCCATTGGATCATTCTTTGGGGAATTCTGATTGAGCACCTTAAGGTTAAGTTGATTTGGCCACCATTGGGCGTTGGTCTTACCTTCGTTGGTAACGGCATGGCCCACTACTGGGCATTTATCGGCTTCTGTTGTGGTCATGCCCTAAATCTACCGACTGTGAGACTTTTCTACTACTTTAATTTCCCCCTCCTCAAGCGCCAGATAGCGCCAAGACTAATCATTTGGTCGTAGCATTACAGAACACAACCCGTCTGGGAGTCACATGAGCAGCAGCACTAATCTCGCCTTATTTGTTTCAGTCTTCCTTGCTTGCGCCGTCGAGGCGGTTGAGGCCGTAACAATTGTTCTAGCTGCCGGAACAGCTCGCGATTGGAAATCAGCATTTCGTGGTGTTGCCGCAGGACTACTCACCCTTGCAATCATTATTGGTATTGCAGGCCCTGCGATATCAAGACTTCCTATTTCGAGTTTGCGGATTTTAGTTGGCGGCTTGTTACTAGTGTTTGGTCTGCAGTGGCTTCGAAAAGCAATCATGCGATCAAGTGGTTATAAGTCACTACATGATGAAGACAAGATTTTTAGGGATGAAGTTGCAGCAGCGAGAGCTGCAGGAAAAGTTAGCCGAATTGGCATTGATGACTGGTATGCCTTCACTCTTTCATATAAAGGAGTATTGCTTGAAGGTCTTGAGGTTGCATTTATAGTCTTAACCTTCGGAACGATTCAGCACCAGGTTGGTCTTGCTTCTATTGCGGCGATAAGTGCTGTTGTGATTGTTGCTATTGCAGGCTTTGCTTTAGCAAAACCACTTTCTAGGGTTCCAGAAAATGCGATGAAATTTTCAGTAGGAATACTTCTTACCTCTTTTGGTATTTTCTGGGGAGCCGAAGGTTCAGGCGCAAAGTGGCCTGGTGATAACTGGGCAGTGTTAGGTCTTATTGCATTTGTGAGCGTACTTTCACTGGCATTAGTTATTTACCTCAAAGCCAAGCGTGCGAGGCAGAAAAATGAAGCACTTGCAGAGATGAGTGAATTTGCGCAGGAGGTCATTCTTGAACCTCAAACCGGAGGATTTATTAATGGCGCAAAAGCATTTATTGATTTTTGGTATGACTTCATTATTGGTGACGATTGGACGATTGCAGCAGGAATTGTGATCGCCTTCTTTGGTACCGAGTGGCTTGCAGGCAGCACTGGACAGAGCTGGTACCTATTGCCGATAGCAACAGCACTTCTGATTTCAAATAGCCTTTTAAAGGCAACTAAGAATTAGAGACTAAAGCTCAAGGTTGTGCGAAGATTTACCCGTGCAACTATCAACGAAGGCAATTGATCGTTTTCGAACTTCAGCTGATGCATCCCATTTTTTACTCATCCCTAATGCAGTCGCAACTCCATCTAGCGTAGAAGAAGTTGCTGAGCTTTTTGCCTATGCCTCAAAAAACAAAACAAGTATTACTTTTCGAAGTGGTGGAACGAGTCTTTCGGGCCAATCTGTCACTGATGGAATTCTTGTTGATACCCGTAAAAACTTTCGCAATTTCGAAGTACTAGATGGTGGATTGAAGGTAAAAGTCCAACCAGGTGCGACTGTCCGGGCAGTAAATGCGAGACTGGCGCGATTTGGAAGAAAATTAGGTCCAGATCCGGCAAGTGAAGTTGCTTGCACTATTGGTGGAGTTATTGCGAATAATTCAAGTGGAATGGCCTGTGGAATTACACATAACACTTATCAAACTTTAGAAAGTGCGCTTATTGTTCTAGCTAACGGTGCGATTATCGATACCTCTTCTGTGAGCGCTGATGAAGCGGTAAAGAACGCCGATCCAAAGCTCTTTGCTGAGCTCACATCAATTATTTCCTCTGTAAATAGCCGATCAGATTTGGTTGCCCAAATTCAGTCCCAATATCAAATTAAGAACACTATGGGGTATGGACTTAATTCACTTACTGACTACACATCGGTCAGCGATGTGTTGCTACACCTCATGGTTGGCAGCGAAGGAACACTTGGGTTTATCGCAGAGGCAACTTTTAACACCATTCCCTTATTGAATGCGGCAGCTACAGCGCTAAAGATTTACCCATCCCTTCTTGATGCAACAAATGCTTTAGATGCACTTATTAAGACCGGCCCAGCAACTATTGAGCTTATGGACGCTGCATCACTGCGGGCAAGCGGCGTGGATGTTGGCGGGGCAAAAATAACTCATCAAGCCGCGCTACTTATTGAGTATCAGGCAGAAAATACAGATGCCCTTGCACAAAAAGTAAGCACGCTTTCGGATCTAGAACTTACTTCGGATAAAAAAGTACGTGACTCTCTTTGGCATATTCGTAAAGGCTTGTATGCAACTGTGGCAGGAGCAAGGCGCTCGGGAACAACAGCGCTGCTTGAAGATATTTCAGTTCCGGTTTCTCAGATAGCCCAGACATGTAGTGGCCTTCAAGAACTCTTTACTCAGCATGGTTATGACGATGCAGTTATTTTTGGCCATGCCAAAGATGGAAATATTCACTTTCTTATTAATGAAGATTTCTCTGACGCCCTTAAAGCCGAGCGGTATCGTAAATTTACTGAAGGAATGATCTCTTTAGTGCTTTCGCAAAATGGGTCACTTAAAGCTGAGCACGGTACGGGTCGAATGATGGCCCCATTTGTAGAGCGACAATTTGGCAATGAGCTCTATCAAGTGATGAAACGAATTAAAAAAGCATTTGATCCAGCAAATGTTTTGAATCCTGGAGTTCTAATTAGCTCAGATATTGACGCACATATGAGAAATATCAAATTTAATCCAACTATCAGCCCTGTGGCCGACAACTGTGTTGAGTGTGGGTATTGCGAGCCAATTTGCCCAAGTAAAGATCTCACAACAACACCCCGTCAGCGCATTGTCATTAGCAGAGCAATTTCAACCGCGCATATTAATGGTGATGAAAAGCTGTACAAAGAACTACTTGCCCAATCCCAGTATGAGGTGCAAGAAACGTGCGCTGCAGATGGGATGTGTGCCACCACATGCCCGCTCGGTATTAATACAGGTGAGCTAGTAAAAGAATTGCGTTCACATGAGCCAGCAGGTTTACGAAGTGCTTATTGGACCCTGGCATCAAAATCTTGGGGCAAGAGCGTCAAACAAGTAGGAGGAGTGATGAGTATTGCCCAGCTTATTCCAACTCCACTTGTTCTTACTGCTAACAAATTACTTCGATTAGCATTTGGGAAAGAAACGGTTCCACTCTGGTCAAAAGACTTGCCAAGGGGTGGCAAAAGCCGCGAATCTATTTCACAACCAAACCCAGAGTTTGTTTTCTTTACCTCTTGCCTAGAGACAATGTTCTCCTCTGAAACCGCGACTTCCCTTCGTTCCTTGAGTAAAAAAGCAGGCGTAAATTTCTTAGTCCCAGAAGGTATTAGCGATCTTTGCTGTTCCACACCTTGGAAATCTAAAGGTTTAACTAACGGCTACGAGTCGATGGCAGAGAAGACCTACCAAGCACTCTTAGTAGCAAGCATGAATGGCAAGCTTCCCATTGTTTGTGAAAACTCATCCTGCAGCGAAGGACTTCTAGATGTCCTTCGCGCAAAAAAGGACTCATCATTGACAATTATCGATTCAGTTGATTATGTAGCGAGTACTTTGCTTCCGCGACTGGGCGTTAAAAATAAAATTAATTCAGCACTCTTGCATCCAACATGTTCAAGTACAGCACTTGGATCAAATCAAAATCTTAAAGTTATTGCCAGCGCAATTTCTCTCGAAATAACCATCCTAGATTCATGGGGTTGTTGTGGTTTTGCTGGGGACCGCGGAATGCTGCACCCAGAACTCACAGCAAGTGCCACCAGTGCCCAGTCAGAAGAGATTTCAGGTAAGAAATTTGATTCATATCTATCTACTAACCTGACATGTGAAATTGGAATGAGCAGAGCAACGGGTCAAAAATATGAGCACATTCTTTGCGCACTTGATCGGCTTACTAGTTAAATCTAAGTGCTTTTCGATCAAGTTTAGACGTTGCCATCATATGTGGGACAGTAAGCGCCCAAACAACAACAAGTAATGACCATAGCAATGATGAACTAAATCCATCCTTATTAAATATTGCAAGTAATATCCCAACCAGAACCGTTCCTACCAATGCTGGCACTCCAGGAATGATCGCTGCGATGAAAGACCTTTTTCCGTTACCAGTTTGTGCTGCTTCAATAGATTTAGGCAGTAGAAGTGTGAGCCGGGCAGTGTGCCGTATTGCATGCCAACATCCAAAGTAAAAAGCAAAAGTAATAAGGGGTGGAGCGATGAGAGCAAGGCAGGCCAATGCGATGAGATCTATTACTTCACGATATCTTTTGTTAGTTATAAGAATTAAGAGTGCAAACAAGGTGATCACTAGTACAAAGTATTTCAAGATTGACGTGTAATCACCTGCCCAATTAATAAGCGCAGGATTTACTTTCCCTAACGCGCTAGAGCTTTTCTTCTGCACTAGAGGAATTATTACGGGGAGAGTTCCTGCTGATATTGCATAGAAGACCTCAAGATATCTAGACATAGGAGTTTTCCCTGCTAAACGGTCAGTCTCAGCAATAAACGAAGCATCTCCAAAACCAAAATGAAGAGCGCTCATCCAAACAACAACTTCAAATCCCACAACGTTCCATCGCAGAATTGCTAGTACCGCAATTAAAGCAATAGCAACATAACCTGTAATAAATAAGGCAAAGCGGACTTTTGAATCGCGGGGGATAGTGATGAGGTGATCTACTGCTCCGTGAGGAATACCAATAGCTAGAGCTAGGACTGAAAGTAATACCTGCCATGTGAGGTTGCCTGAATTTATTACCCCTTGAAAGAGGACGCTAACAAGTATCGCGAAGATGACTGCAAGGTTTGAGAAGAGTCTGACCTGATTAAAAAGCCGACTTGCCACCTGGTTCATTGGGCAATTCTAGACAACTATCTAGTTTGGAGCAGAATAGGCACGTGATGAGATGGAGTTATATGGCCATGCTTGGCTTCACAGTCGTGGGTTCTTTTTGGCTCGAGATTGTTTTGAAAGTTGGTGTACTCAAAAGATTCAGGCGTTTATTTTTGAGTATTGCCCCAAGTGCCTTTCTTTTTCTTTGCTGGGATGCGTATGCAATCGCCAAGCACCACTGGCATTTTGATGAAAAACAGATGCTCGGAATTGTTGGGCCATTTCATATACCAATTGAGGAATATCTCTTTTTTATTATTATTCCAATAGCAGCAATTATGACTCTTGAAGGTGTGAGAAAAGTAAAAACTCACTGGCCGGTAGGAGATGGTGATGATCTATAGCGATATAGCGATCGGCTCTCTACTTTTTGCCGTGCTCTTTGATCTCTACGGAATCAAAACACAATTACTTACAAAATCTGTTTTTTGGACTTCTTACGCAATTATTTTCCCAATGCAGCTGATTACCAACTGGTGGCTGACATCTCGTAATATTGTTATGTATAACCCAAATGCAATTATCGGCCGCAGATTAGCCGGAGCGCCCCTGGAAGATCTTCTCTTTGGCTTCTCACTAGTTCTTACTGTTATGTCTATGTGGGTCTATCTGGGCAAGCGGGGAGTTCGCAAGTAGTTATTTATTTGTAAAAGAGTAAATAACCAAGAGCGCTGCAATAATTCCAACTACAATTTGAGTAGTGCGATTAGCTAGGTATTTTTGAGTCGCTTTAGTAAATGTCGCTGCAAGCAAGATAAGCCCAGGAATCACAATTGTCAGGCTATGAATCAGCACGTTGTGGTGACCCGTTTGGTAGCGCAAATTAATAAGCCCAAGTGCAATAAGAAGATAGCCACCATAGCGAAGGTTTGTCATATCTCTATCCTAACAATTATCGATTGAGTAAATGAAAAAGGCGCCAGTTTCCTGGCGCCTTTTCACTACTAATTACTAGTAATTAGTGATCGTCCTTCATGCCTTCTGCGATCGACTTCATGCGAGCGATCTTGTAGATGGTTAGACCAAATACGCACTTTGCAAGTACGTCTGCAATCGTGTAACCGATCTGACGATCAGTAAACAAGTTAGCAATTTGGCTCATTGAAGGGTTCTTTACCAACACCGGAATGAGGTAAGAGATTGGATAAACTCCCCATGTAGCGATCAAAAGAAGACGCAAGCGGCCCACGGTCGCTGCTACGCCTGCTGGTTGACGCTCTAGTGACTTTCCTAGTTCTACGAATAGTACGTAGAGGATGTATAGGAATGGAATTGTTGAAAGAATTCCCCAGAGTACTTTTGTTCCATTGTTGCTTGAGATTTCACCAGGGTAACCCAAGATGATCATCGCTGCTGATGCAGGAACCAAGCGGAAGATAAGTGACTTTGAAGCTTCTTTTGCAAGTGCAAGTACTGCAATAACTTCAACAAGAAGTAGAGGAACAGTAAGGATCCAGTCAACATAGCGGTATGCCTCGTTGAATGCGCCTTGCTGTGTGCCGATTGTTACAGCACCCTTCATTGATGAATCATTAAATGAGTTGAAAATACGGAAATAGTGATATCCAGCGATGAATGTCACCATTGAAGACATAACTAGCGCGTTGCGATATTTCGCAGCTACGCGTGACTGCGACACAAGTGTGAACACTGTGCAGGCAATCATTGAGATAAGACCAAAGGAGAAGATGTTATACAGCGAGCTCCATTGGTTATTTGATAGTTGTAGCATCTAAATGGGCCTCCGTGAGGGCTAGTTAGCTAGCCTCCTTTTGGAGACCAGTTCCAGAGCGGTGAGGCCACATGGGGAATGTGACACACCTCGCTGTGAATGAGTAAATAATCCGATAGGTGCGAAGGGTTTGCAACCTGAAACACGGATTTTCCTCAAGAATCCCTCAGATTTGAATCCTGGAAATCGGACATTTCAGGCGCTGAATGAATTGGCAATCTAGACTCCACTCCATGCCAATTGGATGGATCGCCCCCACAGATGATGAGATCGCTTCTATTTTGCAGAGTTCAAAGAACGTTGCAATTGTGGGCGCATCAGATGATCCTCATCGGCCAGTCTATGGCGTGACCGAGTGGCTACTTGATCATTCGCATTTCAACCTCTTCTTCGTTAATCCAAGGATTACTACCCTCTTCGGATTTCCTGTCTATCGCTCATTGGCAGAGGTGCCAGAGTGGGTGGATATCGTCGATGTATTTAGGAATGTTGCAGATATGCCCGTAGTACTTGATGAATCAATTGCCGTGAAAGCAAAGACCATGTGGATGCAACTTGGGCTTGTTGATGATGCAACTGCAAGCCGGGGCGTGCAGGCAGGGCTGAAGGTTGTTCAAGACCGCTGCATAAAAGTTGATTACGAACGATTTATCAAATAATTATTTAGGTTGAAGAACTAAAGCCACAGAGTTAATGCACCAGCGTTGATCTGTCGGAACGCCATAACCTTCACCCTCAAAAACATGCCCTAAGTGAGAGCCGCAGTTAGCGCAGCGAACTTCAGTCCGTACCCGTGGTGAAAGTGAGTGATCTTCAATGAGCA
>CAIUAO010000076.1 GCA_903897155.1 uncultured Actinomycetes bacterium
ATAGCGAGCATCCGTTATTTATTTTGTATACATCTGGCACAACGGGAAAACCAAAAGGCATCTTTCACACAACCGGTGGTTACCTCACGCAGGTGGCCTACACGCACCGCGTGGTCTTTGATCTTAAGGCTGAGAGTGATGTCTACTGGTGCACAGCAGATGTTGGTTGGATTACTGGGCACTCATATGTCGTATACGGGCCGTTAATTAATGGCGCAACGCAAGTGATGTATGAAGGAACTCCTGATACGCCAACAAAGGGACGTATCTTTGAACTTGTTGAAAAATACAAAGTAAGCATTCTCTATACAGCGCCCACACTTATTCGCACATGGATGAAGTGGGGAGATGAGTTCCCTGCGGGATCAGATCTGTCATCTCTTCGTTTACTTGGCTCTGTTGGTGAACCTATTAACCCAGAAGCATGGATGTGGTACCGAGAAGTGATCGGTGGTAATCGTTGCCCAATCGTTGACACATGGTGGCAGACAGAAACTGGCGCAATCATGATCTCTCCTCTTCCTGGTGTTACTGCAACAAAGCCTGGATCTGCGATGGGAGCGCTTCCTGGAATCGTTGCCAAAGTTGTTGATGATGAAGCGAAGGTTGTTGGTAAAGGTGGCGGGGGTTACTTAGTACTTACGCAGCCATGGCCGTCAATGCTTCGCGGCATTTGGGGATCAGATGAGCGTTACCGCGAAACATATTGGTCCAGATTTGAAGGAAAGTACTTTGCAGGAGATGGCGCGAAGCTTGATGAAGATGGCGCTATCTGGCTCCTTGGCCGAGTTGATGATGTGATGCTGGTTTCTGGTCACAATATTTCAACAACAGAAGTTGAATCCTCACTTGTTTCTCATCCCAATGTTGCTGAAGCAGCAGTTGTTGGCGCTAAAGATGAGACAACCGGACAAGGGATTGTGGCTTTTGTTATTTTGCGCGGGGGAATCCCGAGCGTGGGCGGAGAAGAGCTCATCAAAGATCTCAAAGCCCATGTTGCAAAAGGAATTGGCGCAATTGCTCGTCCTAAGCAGATCTTGGTTGTTAATGAACTTCCGAAGACTCGAAGCGGAAAGATTATGCGCAGACTCCTCCGCGATGTTGCTGAAAATCGCGCAGTAGGAGATTCAACAACGCTCGCTGATCCAAACGTTATGAAACTCATCCAAACAGGTTTAGCAACCGGTAAGAACGAAGATTAAATAATTGTGTGCAAGATGAGTGCTCACACTCATCTCATTTATTTTACTGTAAGGGGATAGGGAAATCCCTGAGCAATTATAAAAGTTCACAGGGAAAACCCTAAGAAATATTTTCGGTGAGAATTTCATTTCGCATAGGTGTATTTTGAAAAAATGAAGAGCGAGATACCCCCGAGCAAAGTAACTTTTTGGGGATTTTCCGTTTTAGAAAATTTTGCGATCAGCCAAATATTTGAAGATAAAGCGGCTTTTATTGATATGCATGAGCCATTGAATATTTCTAAATTTGATTTTGGCTCTACTGGTAGGAATATGTTTAATTTAACTCCAGGAAATTTTGAACATTTAAGGCCAGTTTTCAAGAAACTTAAATCAGAGGAAATATCTATTGGGGTAGCTACAGATGTAAGTTCTTTGACCTTTTTATGGTTCACAAAAGATGACTTTCCTGAAAAAACCTTTTTTTACGATAAAGGTAAAAAATTTGTTACTTCGTTAGCATACTTGCTTGAAACACAATCTTTTGATACTAAAAATACATGTGAACCATGGTCAGACTATGGTTTAAATGAGAGGCAAATCAACATCTTCAAATTATTAATAAGAGGATCATCAAATAAAGCAATCTCAGAATTAATCTTCCAAAGTGAGAAAACGGTTGAAGCTGAGATTTCTAAGATCGCAAAAGTCCTTGGGATCGATACAAGGATTGCGAGTAAAGAAAATCCGCGTGTTATGTTTGGTAGAAAATACGCGCAGATCCTTAAGGTTATTTAATTTTTTAGTTACCGTCCCCACCGCGTCTGCCAAACTTTGGTGCAAATGCTGCGCAAGCTGTCATAGCTTTTTGTTGAGCAGCGCTCATTGGTGGACGGACGCCTTGCGGTTGACCGCCGCTACCTTCATCTCGGTTAAAACCTCCGGCACCTGGGCCAAAAGCTGTTCCGCCATTTTTAACTAAGCAGTCACTAAATTTCTTCAATGCTGCTCGGCGGGCAACATCTGCGGCTCCACCTTCTTCACCGAATCCTCGACCTGGGCCACCACTGATAGCTGGCTTAGGTGCGGTTGGGTTTTTACTCAGAGTGCCGACGCCCGCTCCTAATACCCACACTGTTTTTCCAGAGAGAACTTTTGCGCAGACATAATTCTTAGCTGCGATGGTCGTCTTTGATCCAGCTGGAGAACACACTCCGTTTGGAGTTGGAGTTGCAGCGCTAGCAGTGCCGACTAGAAACGCACTAGAAAGTGACATGGATAGGGCAACAGTCAAGAGAGTCTTTTTCATGAGCCAAACCATAAGCCACCAACCTTAAAAAGGGCTTAGAAGTGATATGTAGAGTATGTACAATATTTAAATAAAAATGTACACTTTAGCCATGAGCACATACTCCATCACAGATGCACGTCAGGAACTTCCTACAGTCATAGATGAGGCACAGAAGAAACCTGTCTTTATCCAGCGACATGGTCAAAGCGCTGCAGTAGTGATTAGCCCATCGTATTACGAGAAGTTACTCGCTGCTCTTGAAGACATAGAAGACCTCACAGCAATAGAGGAATCTCTTGCTGATCCGAAACCCAGCATTCCGTGGGAGCAGGTGAAGCGAGAGCTTGGTTTTTAAGTGAGCCACTATCAAATTCAGATACGACTACAAGCAAAGAAAAGTTTAGACCAACTTGATGGTCCCATTAAAAAAAGAATTTATGCGGCAATCACACTTCTAGGTGAGAATCCCTATCCGCCATCTGCGCGCCATATTGCAAACTCACCTTATCTGAGGGTCAGGATTGGTGATTACAGAATTTTATATCACGTATTTGATGATCTTCTACTTATAGAACTTATTCAAATTAATAACCGAAAGGATGCATATAGGCGCATGCCTTAGTTGTTAGTGAATGCTCGTAGCTTTTTTTGTAATTTCCTGAATCACTGCAGGTGAATAAGCATCTACCTTCTTATAGATCTCACTCTTAGGAATTCCATGCGCGGCCCAGCTCCATGGGGTAATTAAGAGTAAGTGCCCAATGACTACCAACATGATCAATGTGCGGAGGATAGAAAACGCTGCTCCAAGTAATGAATCGGCCCATTTAAAGGGGCCAAAAAGTATTGTGTTATGAAAAAGCTCAGCAAATTTTTTACAGATAAATTCACCGACAGATGCTGCAATTGCGATAGCAAGAAAAAGCAAAAAGAACTTTAAAACGCCAGATGAGTACTCATGCAAATAGTGAATACCTAGATAGAGCCCGCCAAGTCCCCCACCAATAAATCCAATTGCTCCCAAGATTGTTGAAAGAAAGCCTGCCTTGTAGCCGCGAACAAACGCAAAGAGCAGAGCTGCTACAAAAATCCAGTCAACCCAATTCATAGTTTGATGCCAAGATACTTAGTGACTTCAGCATTGAGCTGTGCTTGTGAAGTAACTAGGCCTACGTGGCGATAAACAACATAGCCTTTTGCATCTAAGAACCAGGTCACAGGAACTCCTGGGCCAAAGCTTGATTTAGTGATGCCACTTGCGTCATAGAGAATCGGCCAGGTAATTCCTTTTTTAACAACAAAATTACGCCCGGCCTGCATGTTTGTTTCTTCGACATCAATTCCTACAATAGAAACTTTCTTTGTTGCGTAAAGTGAAACAAAGATAGGAATCTCTTGTTGGCATGGGGCGCACCATGAACCAAAAACATTAATGACAACAGGCCCTCTAATGCCCTCTAACATCACCTTACTTTTGTTATCTAAACAGGAGAGCAGCGTTTTAGATTTTACTTGTCCTTGCCCAGTCTTGATTGCAGAACAACTTACAACACTTCCTGCGGCATGAGCAGAAGGGGTGAGAGATAGGAGCAGAGTGCTGATAATCAGAATACGAAGAGTCTTCATCTGAAATCCTCATCTGATTTAACTAGCGCCATAGCTTTTACTTTATCAGTCTCACCTATGCCATAACTTGGACATAGATCTGCAAGTGGACATGCACCACAAGCAGGTTTGCGAGAATGACAAATTCGGCGGCCGTGCCAGATCATTCGCTGAGAAAGATTTGTCCATTCTTTCTGAGTTATTAGCTCGCCCACCTCGTGCTCTACTTTTACTGGATCCTCTGATGTGGTCCATTTAAACCTGCGAGAAAGTCTTCCAAAATGTGTGTCGACTGTAATGCCTGGAATATCAAAAGCGTGACCTAAGAGAACATTTGCTGTCTTTCTGCCAACTCCTGGCAGCGTTACTAGATCATCAAGATTACTTGGAACATCCCCTGCAAAATCATGCATAAGTTTTTCAGATAGACCTTTGATGTTGCGTGCTTTGGCATGATAAAAACCTGTGGAGTGTATGAGATCTTCCAATTTTGAAATCTTTGCTCCGGCCATCTTCTTAGGTGTGCCAAACTTCTTAAAGAGTGCTGGCGTTACCTGATTGACTCGTTTGTCTGTGCACTGGGCTGAGAGCACCGTGGCAACAAGTAATTGGAATGGGGTTTGGAAATCTAACTCACATCTGACATTGGGGTAGCGCTTACATAAAACCTTGTACATGGCGCCAGCACGTTTCTTCTTGGCTTGGAAGGATTCGCGCATAGAGCAAGCCTATTTCATTTAAAAATACTCTCGATTGGAACCCACGCGCTTGCGAGAGTAGGGTGCTCATGTGGCAAACCCGAAAGATGATGACGCGATAATCCGCCGTGCACCTTTGTTTAGTGCGCTAGATGATGCATCTGCGGCCTCTGTTCGCGAATCTATGACTGCGCTCAAACTTGCAAAGGGTCACACACTTTTTAAAGAGGGCGATGAAGGCGATCGTTTATATGTCATCGTTTCTGGCAAAGTAAAGCTTGGAACATCATCAGGGGATGGGCGAGAGAACCTTCTCTCTATTCTTGGGCCTGGTGAGATGTTTGGTGAGCTTTCACTTTTTGATCCAGAACCCCGCACAGCTACTGCAACTGCAGTGACAGATGTGCGATTGGTTTCTTTGGCACACGATCAAGTAATCGGCCTTGTAACATCACAGCCACATGTTTCACTTGAGCTACTACGCCGCTTGGCCCAACGTCTTCGCAAATCTAATGAAGTACTAGCCGACTTAGTCTTTGCAGATGTTCCAGGACGCGTAGCAAAGGCAATCATTGATTTAGGTACTCGTTTTGGTGTGCAAAAAGATGACGGCCTGCATGTCAATCACGATCTCACACAAGAAGAACTTGCTCAGCTTGTTGGAGCATCACGTGAGACAGTCAATAAAGCTCTTGCTGACTTTGCAGCACGCGGATGGGTCAAACTTGAACCCCGCGCAGTATTAGTCACAGATATTGAGCGAGTAACAAAGCGCGGGCGTTAATTTAAGTCTTAAGCAACCTCAACAGTGAGTTCGATCTCTACTGGTGCATCAAGTGGCAACTCAGCAACACCAAAAGCACTTCGTGCATGCTTTCCGTTGACATCACCCCAGATATGAATCAGAACTTCTGAAGCGCCGTTCACAACACCAGGTGCTGCAATAAATCCAGGAACACCATTGACATAACCAACGACACGAACAACTTTCACAATGGAATCAACGGGAGCAACAAGCTCAACAGCAGCAAGAGCGTTCAAAATACACACTTGCGCCATCTGGTTTGCTTGCTCAGGTGTGACTGCGCCTCCTACTTTGCCAATGAAGGGAATCTTTCCATCAACTAGTGGAAGCTGGCCTGCGGTAAAAACTAGATTGCCTGTGCGCACTGCTGGAACATATGCAGCAACAGGAAGGGCAGCGACAGGTAACTTCAAACCTAGCTCAGCTAACTTTGCACGAACATCCATTTATTTCATCTCTCTTTTCATATAAGCAACTAATTGATCTCCCCCACCAGGGGCTGGAACAACTTGTACTAATTCCCAGCCTTCAGAACCCCATGTATCTAAGATCTGCTTAGTAGCGTGAGTAAGTAGTGGAACGGTGACATATTCAAACTTCATTTAATTTCCTCCAGTAAGAGCAGCTTTAACTAAACCTGAAACAAGTCCGCCATCTGCTTTACCTGCAGTTTGAGGAGTAACGAGCTTCATGACTTGACCCATGCCTTGTGGTCCTGATGCGCCAGTTTGCGCAATTGCATCAGCAATTATCTTTTTTACTTCATCATCACTGAGTTGTGCTGGAAGATAGGTCGCGATTATTTCGCCTTCTTTTTTCTCTTGCTCGGCGCGATCAGCTCGGCCAGCATCTGCAAATGCTTCAGCAGCTTCGCGGCGCTTTTTAGCTTCACGAGAAAGAACGGTGATGATCTCGGCGTCTGAAAGTACGCGGGCTTCTTTTCCAGAAACCTCTTCATTAGTAATTGCGGTGAGAACCATGCGGATCGTGCCGGATTTAATCTCATCACGCGAACGAATCGCTTCAGTGAGGTTGCTTTGGAGTGTTTCTTTAAGTCCCATAGGGGTATCTTCTCATGTCTATGGGATACCGACTACGCCAAGAAACTATCCCCGTATTGCCCCAAGGGCACCGGGCAATACGCGTGCTGCACTTTTCAGATCTTCACCTGACTCCCTCTTGCAAAAAAGAGATCGCAGATATCAAGTCTTTTGCCCAACTCTCCCCAGATTTAGTCATTAGCACTGGTGATTTTCTCGCCCACCCAGACGCGGTTCCCTTTGTTTTAGATGCACTTGATCCATTGCTTGATCTTCCTGGGTTATTCGTCTTTGGTTCTAACGACTACTACGCACCTAAATTTAAAAATCCTTTCTCGTATCTAAAGAAAGATCATGGAAAGCGAGTACTTGGCCCAGATCTTCCAACAGAAGAACTTCGTGAAGGTTTAGTAAGTCGTGGGTGGTTTGATCTCAACCACAAGAAAGGGATTGCAACAATTAAAAATACGGTGATTGAAGTGCGCGGCACAGATGATGCTCATCTCAACCGTGATCGCTACTCGTTAGTCAGCGGAAAGCCAGTGCAATGTGATGTTGCAATTGGAGTTACTCATGCGCCGTATATGCGCGTATTAGATGCGATGGCTCAAGATGATCTAGATCTGATCTTTGCTGGACATACACACGGGGGACAAGTTCGACTCCCATGGTTTGGTGGTTCAAAAGCGCTCACTACGAACTGCGACTTACCAACATGGCGAGCACGCGGTGTGAGCAGGATTAAAGATCAGCCATGGCTCAATGTTTCAGCAGGGATGGGAACAAGTCCCTTTGCACGCATACGCGTGGCATCCCCGCCAGAAGTATCACTGCTGATACTTGAAAGCGCTCTATAAAACTTAAGCGCTAAATTCCTTAGCAATAAGTTCAGCAATCTGCGCAGTATTGAGCGCAGCGCCCTTACGCAAGTTATCTCCGCATACGAAGAGATCAAGTGCATGATCATCATCAAAGCTGCGGCGAACACGGCCGACCCATGTTGGATCTGTGTTCACAACATCTGCTGGTGTTGGCCAGATTCCCTTTTCAGGATCATCCATAAGCTCAATTCCAGGAGCAGTTTTAAGTAGGTCTTGTGCACCTTTTTGTGTAACTTCTTTATCAAAGATTGCGTGCACAGTAAGTGAGTGCGTTGTAATAACTGGAACGCGCACACATGTCACAGCAACCTTTAGGTTTGGAAGACCCAAGATTTTGCGAGATTCAAAACGAACCTTTGTCTCTTCAGATGAATAACCATCAGGCTTGAGGGAACCTGCCCAAGGAATTACATTGAGTGCAAGAGGTGCTGGGAATGCACCAAAGTCTTTAATCACGGTACGAAGATCTCCTGGTTGCTCACCAAGTGAAGTTCCTGCAACCGCGCTGATTTGGCTGCGCAAAGTTTCAGGACCAGTAACTCCCATACCTGAAACTGCTTGGTAAGAAGAAACAAAGAGCTCCTTAAGGCCGTATGCCTTATGCAAAGCACCCATAGCAACGATCATTGTCATGGTTGTGCAGTTTGGATTAGAGATGATGCCCTTTGGACGGTTCTTGATTGCCTCTGGGTTAATTTCAACAACAACAAGAGGAACTTGATCATCCATGCGCCAGAATGTTGAGTTATCAACGACTACTGCGCCCCTTGAGACAGCAATAGGCGCCCACTCACCAGCAATGTCATCTGGTGTATCAAACATGGCAATATCAATTCCGTCGAAAGCTTCAGGTGAGATAGGAACAACGGTGAGTTCCTCACCGCGGCACATAAGTTTCTTGCCTGCGCTGCGCGCAGAGGCGATCAAGCGAATCTCTCCGTAAACGTTTTCACGCTTACTCAAGATATCTAACATGACGCTACCAACAGCCCCTGTTGCACCTACTACTGCAAGTGATGGTTTCTTACTCATCGGCCTGTTCCTCCATATACGACGGCTTCTTCTTTGGCATCTAATTCAAATGCGGTGTGCGCTGCTTTCACGCCCTTCTCTAAATCACTTGCGCGGCAAATGATTGAGATACGGATTTCAGATGTTGAAATCATTTCAATATTTATTCCAGCTTCAGCTAGACATGCAAAGAATGTCGCTGTCACACCAGGGTGTGAGCGCATTCCAGCGCCAACTAGTGAGAGCTTGCCGATCTGATCATCATATTGAAGAGAGGCAAAGCCAATCTCTCCTTGAAGATCTTTAAGCAGCGCAACTGCTTCTGCGCCATCTGACATGGGAAGTGTGAAGGAGATATCTGTCAGCCCAGTTGCTGCCGCTGATACGTTCTGCACGATCATGTCGATGTTGATATCGGAATCTGCGATTGCTTGGAAGACGCGAGCTGCAATACCAGTTCTATCTGGCACGCCAACTACGGTGATCTTCGCTTCACTCTTATCGTGAGCGATACCGCTGATAATTGCTTGTTCCATTTCTCCTCCTGGGTGATCTTTGACGATCCACGTTCCTTCTAAATTTGAAAATGATGAGCGGACATGAATAGGTAAATCAAAACGACGGGCATACTCCACGCAGCGCAGGTGCAAGACTTTTGCGCCACTTGCTGCAAGTTCTAACATCTCTTCGTATGTAACAGTTGTGAGTTTGCGTGCAGTAGGAACAATTCGAGGATCGGCGCTATAAACACCGTCTACATCTGTATAGATCTCACAGACATCAGCATCGAGCGCGGCAGCGAGCGCAACAGCAGTTGTATCTGATCCTCCGCGTCCAAGTGTTGTCACATCATTTGTATCTTGAGAGACGCCTTGGAAACCTGCAACGATTGCGATGTGACCACCATCTAGTGCCTCACGAATACGTCCTGGTGAAACATCGATGATGCGCGCCTTGCCATGCTTACTATCTGTAATCACTCCAGCTTGTGAACCGGTAAATGACATTGCTTCATGGCCTAAATTTCCAATTGCCATTGCAAGCAGAGCCATAGAGATTCGCTCACCTGCGGTAAGTAACATGTCGAGTTCTCGGCCGTGAGGAAGAGGTGAAACTTGGTTAGCAAGATCGATTAATTCATCGGTCGTATCGCCCATAGCCGAGACAACAACGCAGACTTGGTGGCCAGCACGTTTGGTGGCCACGATTCGCCCGGCGACTCGCTTAAGCCCTTCGGCGTCAGCGACGGAAGAGCCGCCGTACTTCTGAACGATTAAACCCATAAGAGAACATTTCCACAATAGATGGCCATAGGGCAATCTTCCCACAATGTGAGACGCTGGTGCGTATTAAATAATGAGATAGTTCCTAACTATCTTCACTTGAGGCTTATTCGACCGTGCGGCGACCCTCAAACGCGCGGCCCAAGGTGACCTCATCGGCATATTCCAGATCTCCGCCCACAGGCAAGCCAGAAGCAAGGCGGCTGACCTTCACGCCCAACGGTTTGATCTGGCGAATCAAATATGAAGCTGTTGCTTCACCCTCAAGATTTGGATCGGTCGCAATGATCAATTCTTGAATCTGCGTATTACCTAAACGAATCATCAACTCTCTAATGCGCAGGTTCTCTGGTCCTACTCCATCAATCGGTGAGATTGCCCCGCCAAGCACGTGATACTTCCCGCGAAATTCGCGCGTTTTTTCAATTGCCATGACATCTTTTGGTTCTTCAACAACACAGATAATGCTGGCATCACGGCGTGGATCTTGGCAGATGCGGCAGAGATCTTCTTCGCTGATATTTCCACACTCAGTACAGAACTTCACGCGCTCTTTTACCGTGCGCAGCACATCGGCTAAACGTGTGACATCTACTCGTTCAGATTGAATGATATGAAACGCAATACGCTGAGCAGACTTAGGACCAATACCTGGAAGACGGCCAAGTTCATCAATGAGATCTTGTATGGCTCCGTCGTACATCACTGCTCAAATTCTTTAATAACATGCGCGCCAAGTTCGCGTGCAAGAAGGGCCGTACCAGAAAGTTCATTCTCATCTGAATGTTCTTCGGTCGTGCGCTCACTTGTTGCCGTGCCGATTGAGGCATCTACGATTACTTCGATCTCACGCTTGAGCCCAATAACATCTTCAAAGGCTGCCTTTAAAATCTCATCACTACCGCTTCGAATAAATGAATCACGAGCTCCTCCATTAACAATCGCAATCGTGATCACCTTCTCATCGATAGCTAGTACCTGGGCGCTTGCAGCAAGCAGTGACCACGTGAGGCGACGACGCTTTTTAACATTCTCGATTACTTCTGGCCATAGACGCCTGAGAGCAACAACATCAACAGGTCCTGTTGGTTGATTGGTAGATGGCGCAGCTGCTGCTGCGCGAATAGGAGTCGGTGCTTCTACTTTCTCTTGTACATCTTTTACTTCTGCCTTTGTTTCTACTTGTATTTCTACTTTTTTACTTTCTTCTTTCTTCACTGCAGCAGGAGCTGCCGGCGCTGCGGGTGTGCTTGCAGGATTTATTCCGCGCTCTAACCTTTCAAGGCGAGCAATCACTGCGCTGTCATCTCCGGAAGGAAGCAGGATGCGACCACAGATAAGTTCGAGCGTCAGACGCGGAGCAGTTGCCCCACGCATCTCTGTAAGGCCCGCAGAGGTGATATCTGCTGCTCGAATAAGCGTTGCTGCGCCAATGATATTTGCTTGGCTGCGCATACGATCTAACTGATCTTCTGGGAAATCACGCAAAACATGTGATGCATTCTCTTTAACAGCGCCAATAATAATCAGATCCCGAAGACGCTCTAAGAAATCTTGTGTGAAGCGGCGTGGATCAAGTCCAGATTCAATGACATGATCGATCGTATTAAATAAAGTTGTACCGTCTTTTGCAGCAAGCGCGTCAATTGCTTCATCAAGAAGCGCATCATCTGTGTAACCAAGGAGCTGCACAGCAATCTCATAGGTGACGCCATCTTTCCCAGCACCTGCAAGTAACTGTCCTAATACAGAGAGTGCGTCACGTACTGAGCCCCCACTTGAGCGCACAACAAGAGGAATAACGCCTTTGGCTACTTTGATGCCCTCTAGATCGCAGATCTTCTCAAGATGGGTAGCAAGGATTCCTGGTGGTACTAAACGAAATGGGTAATGATGGGTACGAGAGCGGATAGTGCTGATTAACTTTTCTGGCTCTGTTGTTGCAAAGATAAAGATGACATGGGGAGGCGGCTCTTCAACAACTTTAAGCAACGCATTTGCTGCGCCGGGTCCAAGTTGGTGGGCCTCATCAATAATGTAAATCTTGTAACGTGATTGAACTGGGGCAAAGAATGCTTTATCGCGAAGATCGCGGGCATCATCTACTAGACCGTGTGTTGCTGCATCGAGTTCCATGACATCAATAGAACCTGGGCCGTTGGCAACGAGATCTTTACATGATTGGCAAAGACCGCAAGGTGTTGGTGTTGGTCCCTTTTCGCAATTAAGACTGCGAGCCATAATGCGAGCGCTAGAAGTTTTTCCGCAACCACGTGGGCCACTAAACAAATATGCGTGGTGAATAGCACCAGAGGCTAAAGCGTTTGAGAGCGGAGTTGTCACATGCTCTTGACCAATGACGTCAGCAAACGTTGAAGGTCTGTACTTGCGATAAAGAGCGAGCGACACTTTTCTCCTTCTTACAGATAAAACTTACTTATTTATTAGGGACCCCCCGCACACCCATTAGAGCGCACCTACCCTTGCTACCTTCCGGTCCTGGGGGAGTTCAGTACGGTAATGCCGCACGGAGGATCTGCGGGTAATCATAGTTTCTAGCACCGATACCCTTGGCCTGTGGCCCCAGGGCCAATAACAGGAGGATTCGCATAGCGGCCGAGTGCGCACGCTTGGAAAGCGTGTATAGGGCAACCTATCGAGGGTTCAAATCCCTCATCCTCCGCGCAGATCAAGGTGTAAAGCGCACTAGCGTCGTAAAATAAAGACCTGAGTTACTTACTCATATTTATTACGTCCACTAGGACAAGAAAAGGACCTCGTGCCAAAAGCTTGGACAGATGACGCGCCAGAACCAATGGCCCTGCAAGAGCACGCGCACCTTCGCGATCCGCTTTCATACAGAATTAAAAAAGCCTTCCTAGGTAAGCCCCTTAACCGTCACACACTTTCTCATCAGCGCCTGAGCAAAGTATTTGCTCTAGGAATTCTTTCATCTGACTGTATTTCATCTTCTGCATATGGTTCAGAGCAGATCTTGCTAGCTCTGCTTCCTGCATTTGGTTTAGCAGCGTTTGGCATCTTGATGCCAATGACAGTAGTTGTGCTTATTGTGTTGGTGATCGTTACCTTCTCTTATAGAGAAGTTGTTCAGCTATATACAAAATCTGGCGGAGCATACGTTGTATCCAGAGATAACTTAGGGCCGATCTTTTCTCAGATTGCAGCTGTTGCTCTCATGCTTGATTACACCGTAACGGTTGCTATCCAATCATCTGCAGGCATTGACGCAATTCTTTCTACATTCAACTCTCTGCAGCCATACAAGGTCGTTATGACCCTTGCAGTAATCGCGATCTTAACTTTTGGAAACCTGCGTGGAGTAAAAGAAGCTGGCGCAGCTTTTGCTCTTCCTACATATTTCTTTATCTTTTCATTAGTTGTTATGTTCGGTACAGGTGCATACAGACTGGCAAATGGAACTCTTCCAAAGTATGACCCGACAACCTTGCATGGGGCTGTTGCCATTGGGCATGCTCAAGGATTACTGAGCTTTGCGGCCATATTTATCTTGCTCCGTGCATTTGCTAACGGTGGATCATCACTCACCGGACTTGAAGCAATCTCTGATGGAGTTTCACTATTTAGAAGTCCAGAGGGTATAAACGCACGAAAGACTTTGGTTGCAATGTCAGCAATTCTTGGCTCATTGGTCTTTGGAGTTTCCTATTTTGCTCATCGCACCTTTGCCACACCATATGAGTCCGGTTCACCGACTGTAATCTCACAGATAGCCAAAGCAACAATGGGCTCTGCAACATTTGGAACCGTATGGTTCTATGTGGTTCAAGCAGCAACAATGTTGATTCTGATCACCGGTGCAAACACTGCTTTCTCAGGCTTCCCATACTTAGTGAACTTCGTAGCTAACGATGGATTCTTGCCTAGACAGCTCACTAAGCGCGGTCACAGACTTGCCTTCTCTAACGGAATTATCGTTCTTGCAACAGGCGCTGTTGCATTAGTACTTATTACTTCTGGTTCTGTCAATCATCTGGTTGCTTTCTATGCGCTCGGTGTATTTACCGGATTTTCACTTGTTGGTTTTGGTATGGCATCGCGTGCTAGAAAGAACCGCGATAAGGGTTGGCGCTATCGTGCTGGAATTAATTTACTATCTGGAGTCGTTTCTGCGTTTATCATCGTTATCTTCGCAGTTGTTAAATTTACAGAGGGTGCATGGATAATTTTAGCTATCACGCCAGTTTTAGTATTCACCCTGCACAGATTTAATCGCCAGTACCGTAATGAACAGCAAGCTCTACGAATTGATCGCGCAGATTCCAGAGCATCCACTATTTCTCGCCATGATGTAACCATCCTGGTTGATTCAGTAGATATCGCAACAATCGGCGCAGTCAGATATGCACGCTCGCTTAATCCACGAAGTGTTGAAGCAGTCCACTTTGTTATCGATGATCAGAGAGCCGACGCAATCAAAAAAGCATGGCTGGAAAACCCAGCATGTGCTGATGTGCCACTTGAAATGATTGATTGCCCAGATCGCCGTCTTGCAAATGCCGCTGTCGACTACGCGGTGCGGATGACTGCTGCGCCAGATGTTGAACTTACACTTCTGCTTCCTCGTCGTTCTTACTCAGGCGCCCTTGGACGAATCTTGCATGACCGTACTGCTGAAGTAATCTCAGCGCCTATTTCACAATTGCCACGTGTTGTTGCAACAATTATTCCCTTTGACGTCGACAGAATTATCTCTGGGCACAGTGTTTTGCAACATGAAAACCATTCTGTTGACTCAGCACCTAAGAAGTCACAAACTCGCCGCGTAGCTGATGAGCCTGCAACACCTGCAGAAACAAGCCACTACGCAGAAGATGTCTTACCTATTTCATCTGCAACATGGCGCCATCGCGCTCACATTCGCGGAAATGTGACCGCAATTCGCAATGCAGCTGCTAATTCAACTGCGCATGTGGAGATTGAAGTATGGGATGAAACAGGTGGAATTACCTTGCAGTTTATTGGTCGCAGAGAAGTAACAGGACTTGAGGTTGGTTCAACTATCTGTGCTGAAGGCATGGTTGGTGAAAGCGATGGATCACTAGTGATTCTTAATCCATCGTATGAAATTATTATTTAATCTGGCGGTGGCGGTGGGATTTGAACCCACGGTTCAGTTTCCCGAACACACGCTTTCGAGGCGTGCTCTTTAGGCCACTCAGACACACCACCACAGGTGAGGATACGCGCTTATCTTTGTTGCTGAAAAAACTCTTTCAGTATTCCAGCGCACTGCTCTTCAAGAACTCCTGATACAACTTCTACCTTGTGTGGGGCACGTGGATCTCTCAAAATATCCCAGACAGAACCAACCGCTCCTGCTTTTTCATCCCATGCACCAAAAATAACTTTCTTCATCCGAGATTGAGCAATCGCTCCTGCACACATCGCGCATGGTTCTAAAGTAACAATGAGTGTGTGATCATCAAGGCGCCAGTTTTCTGCGATCAAAGCGGCCTCACGCATTGCGACTATTTCTGCGTGCGCTGTTGGATCGTTATCAAATTCTCGTAAATTATTACCACTACCAACAATTTCACCAGCTGCATTAATAACTATCGCGCCAACTGGAACATCACCGGTTGTCATTGCTTGGCGCGCTAATTCAAGCGCAGCGTTCATCAGTTCAGTCTCTGTCATAAATTTCATCGAACTGATCTGCAAAGCCCAGGCGTGATGCAAGTGCGCTAATTTGGTCTTCTGGATATAAATCTAAGTCATCACTCATAACTTCTAGCTCCATGCCACTAATTCCTAAATCAGCAAGCAAATCAATATCTCCACCAGGTTGCGGTTCATCTTCTTCTTCAGGGAAAGGAAGATCAAGTGTGTCAATAAGATCTGCCGCAACTTCATATTCATTGGCATATGTGACATCACTGAGCATCATGTTCATATGAGCGCCCCGAGCTCTAGCAATTATGAAAAATTCTTGATCGACAGAGATCAACACAATTGCGCCGCCATCTGTTTGTTGTGCTTTAAGTTGATCAATAATCGATGAAAGATCTCTGGTTTCCACTAGACGGGAAACATTCCAGCGCCCATCTTCGTGCCAGGCGATGAGTCCAAAGTCATCTTCGTTGTAAACGCCGCTGCTCATCATGCGTACATAGTGACACCGAAATAGGCACGCGACAAGGTAGGCGCCCGCGAGTAAAGTGGAGTTATGAAAGTCCACGTTGCCAACCATCCGCTGATCGCCCACAAGGTCACGGTTCTTCGTGATGAGAGGACGCCCTCTTCCACTTTTCGTGAACTCATCGGTGAGATCGTCACCCTCTTGGCATATGAAGCAACGCGTGAAGTCAAAACTGTTCCGGTAACCGTCAAGACTCCAGTTGCACAAACCAATGGCACTGCTCTTGCAAAACCAGATCCTGTTGTCATTCCCATTTTGCGCGCAGGTCTTGGAATGCTGGAAGGGATGGAACGTTTGATTCCATCTGCTCAAGTTGGTTTTCTTGGAATGGTTCGAGATGAAAAAACTTTGCAGGCATCTACATATGCCAACCGACTTCCCAGTGATCTAACAGGTCGTCAGTGTTATGTTTTAGATCCAATGCTTGCAACAGGTGGCACGCTGATCGCTGCTATTCATTATCTTCTTGATTTAGGCGCCGCAGATATCACCGCCATCTGCATTATCTCTTCTCCTGAAGGAATAGCTGCACTTGAAAAAGAATTCAAAGATCAAAAGGCACTCACAATAGTTACCGCTGCCTTAGATGAAAAGCTCAACGAACAAGGTTATATCGTCCCTGGTTTAGGGGATGCCGGTGATCGTTTATATGGCGTTGTGTAATGGCCTCTAATAGTCCTGGATATGCAATAACAATCCGTGTTGATGGTCCGCCATCAGCACAACCTGTTGCAGAAATTACCGCAGCAATAACTTCTGCTGGTGCGAGC
>CAIUAO010000077.1 GCA_903897155.1 uncultured Actinomycetes bacterium
ATGGTTGTCCTGGGGTAAGGATGTAGGACGGGGTGTAGGCAAATCCGCACTCCAATGTCTGAGATCTGATGCCGAGCCGTAAGGCGAAGTGAATAATCCTATGCTGCCAAGAAAATCTTCTAGCGAGGTTTATAGCGGCCCGTACCCGAAACCGACACAGGTGGTCAGGTAGAGAATACCAAAGCGATCGAGAGAATCGTGGTGAAGGAACTCGGCAAAATACCCCCGTAACTTCGGGAGAAGGGGGGCCAATTTGGGTGTAAGGGTTTACCCCTGTAGCTCGAGTTGGCTGCAAAGAATAGTCTCAAGAGACTGTTTACCAAAAACACAGGTCCGTGCGAAGTTGCAAAACGATGTATACGGACTGACGCCTGCCCGGTGCTGGAAGGTTAAGGGGACTGGTTAGCCGCAAGGCGAAGCTGAGAACTTAAGCCCCAGTAAACGGCGGTGGTAACTATAACCATCCTAAGGTAGCGAAATTCCTTGTCGGGTAAGTTCCGACCTGCACGAATGGCGTAACGACTTGAGAACTGTCTCCACCATGAACTCGGCGAAATTGCATTACGAGTAAAGATGCTCGTTACGCGCAGAAAGACGGAAAGACCCCGGGACCTTTACTATATCTTGATATTGGTACTCGGAACGTTTTGTGTAGCATAGGTGGGAGGCTTTGAAGCGGCGCGCCAGCGTTCGTGGAGCCATCATTGAAATACCACTCTGAACGTTTTGAGTTTCTAACCTCGGTCCATTATCTGGATCAGGGACAGTGTCTGGTGGGTAGTTTAACTGGGGCGGTTGCCTCCTAAAAAGTAACGGAGGCGCTCAAAGGTTCCCTCAGTCTGGTTGGCAATCAGATGTCGAGTGTAAGTGCACAAGGGAGCTTAACTGTGAGACAGACATGTCGAGCAGGTGCGAAAGCAGGAACTAGTGATCCGGCGGTGGCTTGTGGAAGCGCCGTCGCTCAACGGATAAAAGGTACCCCGGGGATAACAGGCTGATCTTGCCCAAGAGTCCATATCGACGGCAAGGTTTGGCACCTCGATGTCGGCTCGTCGCATCCTGGGGCTGGAGTAGGTCCCAAGGGTTGGGCTGTTCGCCCATTAAAGCGGCACGCGAGCTGGGTTCAGAACGTCGTGAGACAGTTCGGTCCCTATCTTCTGTGCGCGAAAGAAACTTGAGAAGGGCTGTCCCTAGTACGAGAGGACCGGGACGGACGAACCTCTTGTGTGTCGGTTGTTCCGCCAGGAGCACGGCCGATTAGCAACGTTCGGAAGGGATAACCGCTGAAAGCATCTAAGCGGGAAGCTCGCTTCAAGATAAGGTTTCTCACCGATTTATCGGGTAAGGCCCCCAGGAGACCACTGGGTTGATAGGCCGGAAGTGGAAGTGAAGCAATTCATGAAGCTGACCGGTACTAATAGGCCGAGGATTTAACTACTTTTTCTTTTTATTAATAAGAAGATAATCGCGTTCACTGTGTGGTTCCCGAGTTACGGTCGGGAACTAAAAACTACATATGTAGAGATGTTCCACCAATTCTCGAAAGAGTTTCGGCGGCCATAGCGAGAGGGAAACGCCCGGTCCCATTCCGAACCCGGAAGCTAAGCCTCTCTGCGTCGATGGTACTGCAAGGGGGACCTTGTGGGAGAGTAGATCGCCGCCGGACATCATTTATAAAGAGCCTCGTGCTTGTGTTAATTTCGATTAGCGCAAAGCCCGGGGCTTTTTTTTATGCACAGATTCAATTACCCACAGCACAAATATTTTTAAATTTTTCTCTTGTTCTATGTAGAGATTATTCATCTGTGAAGAATGAGGATGCACCTATTGCAATAAATAATGTTCACCTTCTTGGACGCGTCAGCAGTCTTGCAATTAGTAAACAACTGCGAAGCGGTGACAGAGTCGTTGAATTTAGATTGGTCATAGACCGCAAGCCAAAGCGCGCAGTCAAAAGAGAAGTCGATACGTTAGATATCACTGCCTGGCTAGCCTGCCCCCAGAGGAGGGCTCTGGCACTGAAAATCAATGACTGGGTGGAGGTTGAAGGCTCTATCCGCAGACGATTTTGGAAATCAACCAGCGGTCTTGCAAGTAGATGGCAAGTCGAAGCAAGCCAATTAAGGAAAATCTAGATACGGTTTACTCATGGAAAATAGAGATTCTGATGTCCAAGACGTGCGGGAAGCAATAGCTTTGGTGCAGGTTTTGCCACTCGATGATCACCCAAGTGCTTACGATCAGATCCACGGGCGATTGGAAGAGGCACTTCGTTCCATTGATGGAATGTAATACTTTATGAAAACTCGTCTTGATGCAGAGCTAGTCCGACGAGGTTTAGCTAGATCTAGAGACCATGCTGCAGACCTTATTGAATCTCGAATGGTTTTGGTTACTGGTATTCCTGCAAGTAAACCAGCAACACAAGTTGATGCAGAGACTTCAATTGTTATTCAGGGTCAGCGTGATGATTTTGTTTCTAGAGGTGGTCACAAACTTGCAGGGGCACTAGACCACTTTACTGATATTGAGGTTTCAGGAAAGCGTGCTTTAGATGCTGGTGCGTCAACTGGTGGCTTCACTGATGTATTGCTTAAGCGCGGGGTGAAAGATGTAGTTGCAGTCGATGTGGGCTACGGACAACTGGCATGGGAACTTAGACAAGATCCGCGCGTAATAATTTTAGATAGAACCAATATCCGGCATTTAACACTTGAACAAATTGGGGATCCTGCGGAAGTAATAGTCGCTGACTTATCCTTTATATCTCTCACGCTTGTATTGCCAGCTCTGGTGAGTGTTTCAAAGAGCACGGCAGATTTTCTTGTGATGGTAAAACCCCAATTTGAAGTCGGGAGAGAAAAATTAGGCGCCGGTGGCGTCGTCCGTGATCCACTTCTGCGTAAAAGCGCCGTGCAAGAGGTTGCCGATTGCGCATACGATATGGGGCTGGGATGCAAAGGAGTTGTAGCAAGTCCATTACCGGGACCTGCTGGCAACGTCGAGTACTTCTTGTGGCTTAAGCGAGGCAGTCAAGAACTTTCCGAGAAAGATCTTGATGCTGCAATTGCTACTGGTCCTCAGTAGTTCTCATCACAAGATAGAAGGGGGAGAGTAATGAGAAGTGCACTACTTGTTGTACACCCGACTCGCCCTGAAGCACTTGCGTTTGCAAAAGAGTTAATTCCAGCCTTGTCTGCTTCTGGGATTTCAAGTCTTACCAATTTTTCAGGCGGCATTGATGGAGCTAAGCCGCTTAATGATTCAAAAGACTATGAGATTGCCATTGTTTTAGGTGGAGACGGGACTATGTTGCGTGCGGCAGAGATAGTTCTGGGAACAAATATTCCAATCCTTGGAATAAATCTGGGAAATGTAGGGTTCTTAGCCGAAATTAATCGCCCCGGAGCAGAAGAGCTTGCCAAGCATGTTGCGGTCAAGAACTACCGTGGGGAAGCAAGACTCTTACTCGAATTTGAAGTGCAACGAGCCGGAAAAAAGATTAACTCGGGTTGGGCGCTTAATGAGCTCACCGTTGAGAGAAGCCACGCGCAGATGGTTGAACTCTTTGTTCAAATCGACGGAAGGCCGTTATCAAGGTGGGGTTGTGATGGAGTTATCTGTGCAACACCAACGGGTTCAACAGCATATGCATTTTCTGCTGGCGGTCCGGTTCTATGGCCCGAAGTAGAAGCGATTGTGTTGCTTCCACTTGCAGCGCATGCTCTTTATTCCCGCCCTATGGTCGTTTCACCTAACTCACTTATTGCAATAGATGTGGAATCACGCGAAGCCCTGGTATCTGCTGATGGAATTCGCAAAGTTGAGCTACTCAGAGATGACCGAGTGATCATCAAAAAAACTACTCAAAAAATTAGCATTTTACATATTGAATCAGCAGTTTTCACTGATCGCTTGGTTGCCAAATTTAAGTTGCCTATTGAAGGTTGGCGCGGTGAGTGAGAAGTTCTACGGATTAGAAGAGATTTCTATTAGAAATCTTGGTGTAATCGAATCTGCCAATATTGAATTAGAGCCAGGGCTAAATG
>CAIUAO010000078.1 GCA_903897155.1 uncultured Actinomycetes bacterium
ACCGGATTTAATTAAACTGCGAACGATTGCACGAATATCTACATCACCTTGTCCAAGTGGCCTGTACATACCTTGAACGACTGCGTCGTAGTAACTCAATTCATTATTTTGCACTTTCTTAGCCCACGAAAGATCAACATCCTTAAGATGTGAATGCGCGACACGGCCTGCATGGTTTTGTGCGAATGCCACGGGGTCGGTGCCGCCAATAATCATATGACCTGTATCTAAGCAAAAAGGAATTGTTGATCCTGCTACTACCCGCATGACGTGATCTTGTGTTTCAATCATTGTGCCAACATGTGGGTGCAGCACTGCTTTTACTCCAACTTCAGCAGCAATTTGTTGTAATCGATTGAGATTATTAAAAAGTATCTGCCAATCATCATCTGTCAGAACAGGTAACTTTGCGTCATACCCATCGATACCAGAATTTGCAGCAAGCACGAGGACTTTTGCTCCTGCTGCTTTATAGCTCTCAAGTTCTTTCTTCACTGCTGGAACTGGATCGTGATCAGCGCGGTGAAGAACTACAGGGACAAATCCACCAACAGCGATCATGTTATGTTCTTTAAGGATTGATGCTTTTAGTTCGGGTTGCATAGGTAAAAAGCCATCAGGACCGAATTCTGTAGCACCTAAACCAAGTTCACTCATTTCGCGCAGTACTCGTGAAGGTTCCATTTGGTGCCCCCAATTTGGAACTTCACATACGCCCCATGAAATTGGAGCGCCAGCGATATTGATCTTTAAAGTTCCCACTTATTTCCCCTTAGTTTCACCTATGTATGGTTTCTGTAATTTTTTCTTTGCTTCATAGCCGATACGCGCTTTCTGGGTACTTTCAAGGGTTGAAACTTCTGCAATAGGAACATCCCACCAAGAATCATTTCCTGGAGAGTATAGAAGTGGGTCACTATTGATGTGGATCAACGTCGAAACTTTTGATGATTTCGCTTTTTTAACAGCAGCAGCCAAATCAGTGATTGAATTCTTCGTCGGTTCAATACGAATGACATCAATTCCTAAACTCTCAGCATTTGTTGCCAGGTCAATGGGAAGTGTTTTTTCTCCGTCAAAATTGTTTTTATCAGCATCTCTAAAACGGTATTTTGTTCCGTAGCGAGCAGATCCAACATCTTCGCTCAGGTGACCAATCGAGGCGTAACCATGATTTTGAATAAGAACGATGATGACTTTTAAGCCCTCTGCTACTGCAGAGACAATTTCAGTGTGCATCATTAAATAGGAACCATCTCCCACCATGACAATCGCGTCACGATCAGGCGCTGCTCTACGAACGCCAATGCCGCCAGCAATTTCATATCCCATGCATGAATACCCATATTCAACGTGATAGCCAAGGGGATCGCGCACTCTCCATAACTTATGGAGGTCCCCAGGCAGCGAACCGGCAGCACAGATCAAGACATCTCTAGGATCTGTTGCCCCTTGAACCGCTCCAATAATTTCTGCTTGCCCAGGAAGCTCTAAGTGCGATGGCTTAAATGCATCGTCAACCGTCTTATGCCACTGGGCATTTACCTGTGTAATTTCAGATTCATACGCACTCTCAATGCGGTAGTTTCCAATAACGGTAAATAATTCTTCAAGAGTAATTTTTGCATCAGCTACAACTGGAAGTGATGAACCATGCTTAAAAGCATCAAATGAAGCCACATTTATATTGATAAAGCGAACACTTGGATTCTGAAACGCTGTTCTACTTGCAGTTGTGAAATCACTATAACGAGTCCCGATGCCGATGATGAGATCAGCTTCTCTAGCAATTTTATTAGCAGCTAGTGTTCCTGTTGCCCCAACTGCGCCTAAATACTGTGGATGATCCCAATTCAATGAACCAACTCCACCTTGTGACGCTCCTACTGGAATTTTTGTTGCTTCCACAAACTTTGCAAGTACTTCGTGGGCGTTTGCATAGATTACTCCGCCGCCTGCAATAATCATTGGGCGTTTAGAATTGCGAAGTTGTTCAATTATTTCTTTTGTTAGGCCAATATCTGGACGAGGTCTACGAATTCGCCATTCACGAACTGCCAGGAATTCTGCAGGGACATCAATAGTTTCTGCCTGCACATCTTCAGGAAGAGAGATTGTGACTGCACCTGTTTCTACTGGGTCAGTGAGAACTCGCATAGCGCCAAGAGCCGCAGAAAAAAGCTGCTCTGGTCTATGGACGCGATCAAAAAAGCGAGAGAGTGGCTTAAACGCATCATTCACTGAAAGTGATGCATCACTTGGAATTTCAAGTTGTTGAAGCACTGGATCTGCAACACGCGTAGCAAATGTATCTGAAGGTAAGAGTAAAACTGGGAGTCTGTTAATCGTCGCAAGTGCTGCGCCAGTCAACATATTTGAAGCGCCTGGTCCAACAGATGCCGTACAAGCAAATGTTGAAAGTCTTCGTGCGATTCTAGAATATGCAACAGATTCGTGAACCATTGCTTGTTCATTTCGTGCTTGGTGATATGGCATTAAATTTGGTTGTGAAACAGAGAATTGTTTAAGCGCTTGGCCCACGCCTGCGACATTTCCATGTCCAAAAATGCCAAAGGTTCCGACAATTGTTCGCTGGCGAATGTTTCCATCAACCGTATATTGATTAGCTAAGAACTCAACAAGCGCTTGGCCAACAGTCATCTTCCTAGAGGTCATGTTCAATCCTTACATTAACTCGCGTTATAGGGAAGGCGAGGATCTGGTTTTTGAGTTTTCCAAGACTCACGTATCCACACTTCATCTGGATGATCGGTCACATTCCATTCACGGGTCGGATCTGGGCCTGCCATTACATTCAGGAAGTAAAGATCTCCCGTAGGAGCCGCCATTGCTGGCCCATGCCAACCAAATGGAACAAGGACAACATCGCCAGAGCGCACTTCTGTTAGCAGGTCATACTCACGCTCATCGGCAGAAAATCCTCGAAAGTATCCTTTTGATTCACTTTCGAAATAATAAATCTCTTCTAAATTCGATTCTTTTCCAGGGACATATGTATCGTGTTTATGGCAAGGAACACCTGACCAGTTTCCTGCAGGGACAACAACTTCCACAACAATAAAGCGATCAGCCTGCAAGTTATCTGGCATTCCAAAGTTATGGATTTCACGTGTACTTGCCCCAGCACCACGAATGGCAACAGGAACATCACCAGCCTTAATAAATTTTACAGGGAAAGAATTTTTTGCTGGCGCTTCAGCAACAGCTACTTTCACATCCCCTGTAATTGTGATCTTTGTATTAATAGGTAGGTACAAATGATCAGTTGTCCCACGGAAGACAGAAGTCCTACCCTGCATTTTTTGTATAGCAGGAACTTGTCCCGCTACCTCATAGGAAACTTCAAAAGAAGACCCAGAGATTGCAAAGATTAAGCGTTCCCTATTGTCGGCGGGTATTTCAAGTCGTGAATTTTTGAGTTCTGCTACACGTAGCCCCGTGTGTTTCCATCCAGGGATACTTTCATCTATTACAACGCTCCATGAAGAAGATGCGAGCTGGCCCTTTGGATAAAACCATTTCATATTCGTAAATTAATTCTGTGGGAAACCGAGGTTAATGCCACCATGGCTTGGATCTAACCAGCGGCTTGTAATCGCTTTGCCACGTGTAAAGAAATGCACTCCTTCAACTCCATGGGCTTTAGTATCGCCGAAAAGTGAGTTCTTCCAGCCTCCAAATGAATAATAAGCAACAGGGACTGGAATCGGAACATTAATCCCGATCATTCCAACTTCAACTTCATTTTGGAACCTGCGTGCGGCCCCGCCATCATTTGTGAAAATTGCCGTGCCATTTCCAAATGCTCCTGTATTAATAAGAGAGACACCCTCTTCATAACTTTTTACTCGAACAATAGAAAGCACTGGGCCAAATATCTCTTCTGTATAAACCTTTGAAGTGGTTGGAACTTTATCGATCAAAGTTGGTCCGAGCCAGAATCCAGCAGCGTCCCCATCAACTGAAATGCCACGACCATCAACGAGCACTTTTGCGCCGTCCTTTTCAGCAATTTCAATATAGCCAGCGACTTTGTCACGGTGCTCTTTGGTAACAAGAGGGCCCATATCGCAATTGCGACGGCCATCACCGATTTTTAAAGTTTTCATTCTTGAAATAACTTTTTCTATGAGTGCGTCAGCAACTGGCTCAACTGCGACAACTACAGAAATTGCCATACAACGCTCACCAGCACTGCCAAAACCTGCATTGATCGCAGAATCTGCAACTAAATCAAGATCAGCATCTGGCAAAACGAGCATGTGATTTTTTGCTCCACCTAGCGCTTGTACACGCTTGCCGTATTTTGCTCCTGTTTCGTAAATATATTTTGCAATCGGGGTTGATCCCACAAAAGAAATTGCAGCAACATCCGGGCTAGTGAGTAGACCATCAACTGCTTCTTTGTCACCGTTAAGGACAGTGAAAACACCATCTGGAAGTCCTGCTTCCTTAAGAAGCTTTGCCACCCAAAGCGCTGCGGTTGGATCTTTCTCTGAAGGTTTAAGAATTACACAGTTACCAGCAGCCAATGCAATTGGATAGAACCACATCGGAACCATTGCTGGAAAGTTAAAAGGACTGATGACGCCAACGACACCAAGTGCTTGTCTTGTTGAGTAAACATCAACGTTGGTTGATGCATTTTCTGAATAGAAACCTTTCAGCAAGTGGGGGATACCACAAGCAAATTCAACAACTTCTTGACCACGGGATATTTCACCAAGTGCATCGGATAATACTTTTCCATGTTCACTTGTGATGATTTCAGCAAGCTCAGGTTTACGCGCATTAAGTAACTCACGGAAATTAAAAAGAATTGACTGTCTGCGGGCGATCGACATATCGCGCCATGCAGGAAATGCTTTTTTAGCAGAAGATATCGCTGTCTGAATTTCAGCAGAGTTTGCTAAGGCTACTTCTTTGGTTTGTACACCTAGAGCAGGATCATAAACAGGAGATGTACGCCCTGACTTACTTGTGTATTCAGCGCCATCGATCCAATGTTGAACAATCGGTAAATTAGCCATCATGCTCCTTTTATTTCCTATGAACTAACTTAGCGGTAGTGTCAATGCTTTGACCAGATCTACATCTGTCACAGCTCACACTTAAGCCCTTACTTTCCACCATACTTTTCTTTAAGAATGGTGTTTACCTCAGCAGTAGTTGGCATTGCTGTTGAACACTCCAAGCGCGTAGCAACGATTGCACCAGCAATATTTGCAAAGCGCAGCATCTCTTCCAGGCTTAAACCATTGAGAAGTCCGTAGCAAAGCGCTCCACCAAAACCATCACCAGCACCAAGTCCATTAAGAACTTCTACTTGGTGGGGAGCAACTTCAACCATCTCGTCACGAGTTTTCGCCATGACACCTTTTGGGCCTTGCTTAACAATTGCTAATTCAACTCCGCGCTCAAGGAGTGCATCTGCTGCGCGCTCAGGAATACTCTCACCAACTGCAACCTCACATTCTTCTTTATTTCCAACTGCGACAGTGACATATTGCAATGCTTGAGCAATCTGTTCAGTAGCTTGGGCTGGATTTTCCCAAAACATTGGACGGTAATCTAAATCTAAAACTGTATGTTTTTTCTTGCCCCGTGCTTTCCAAGCTGCAAAGTGTGCACTGCGGCTCGGCTCTTCAGATAGACCAGTAACAGTTGACCAGTAAATTTTTGCATCAGAAATTGCCGCAAGATCGAGTTCATCTACATTAATGACAAGGTCAGGTGCTTTTGGTTTGCGGTAGAAATAAAGTGGAAAATTATCAGGTGGGAAGATTTCACAGAAAACTACTGGAGTGAGAAGTTCAGGGACTGATGAGACAAAGCGGTCATCTACCCCCAGGCGCTTGAGCTCTTTGTGGATGTATTTTCCAAAAGGATCTTCACCTGTTCTGGTGATAATCGCTGACTTGAGTCCATGTCGTGCTGCAGCGATTGAAACATTTGTTGCACTACCACCAAGGAATTTTTGGAATGTCTGCACATCTTCAAGGCCAAGACCATATTGCAGAGGATAAATATCAACACTTGTTCGCCCAATTGCAATTAGGTCATAAGTGTTAGATGACATTACTAATTATTCGGTGCCAAGTTGCCATGCTCTAACGCCGCCAGTGATTCCAGCAGAGTTTGGAACGATAACCACGTCATCACCCATACGTTCAATATCAATTGGTTTAATGCAACGTGAATTGCCACCGCCAATGTAAACACGATCCCATAGAAATACTGGACGAAATTCCTCAATCATTGTTCGAATGCGCCGTGACCAGAAAGTATTTCCTAGTCGCCTACGCTCATGCTCACCAATCCACATGTCATATGTAGTGGAGCGTCGAACGATGGAATGTGAAAATTCAATATGTGAGGCGAGTTTGCCACCATCAAAAATAGAACTACCAAGTCCAGTGCCGAGTGTGAAGACAACTTCATAACCAGAACCAGAGACAACGCCAGCGCCGTGAACTTCCGAGTCATTGAGAACTAGTGCCGGTTGGTTAAATTTCTTTTCAACGGCGGTCTTCATATCAAATCCTTGCCACGCTGCTTTTAACTCTGGATCTGGTTTTGTGCGAGGCCCTTTGACGTTGATGTAATGAGGTGTTGCAACTACGACACCATGTCTGATCATTCCTGGAATACCAATCGTAATTCGATTGCTCCTTGGAAGTCTTTCAGCTATCTCTTCAAATACTTCAAGAAGTCGCTGCGGAGAAAGTGGATAAGGAGTTGGAACAACTATTGGTTGCGCGTGCATTGTTCCTTGGTCATCAAGGACGGAAGCTTTTATGCCAAGGCCTCCGCAATCGATGCAAAGGGTCATGTTCTCCATGTGCTAAATCTACGGGTCATTATGGGAAAGAGAAAATCTCCCTCTTGTCTGCTACTTCCAGCGGGGCTTTATAACCTCTAATGCCACACCTGCAAATTCAGCGGCTCCCATAGCCCCTGGTTCTGCTTTATCGGCAATGGTGAATGTCCCATATTCTTTTTCTTTTGCTACTTTCACCATCGGGTTATGTATCCACCCACCACCAATAACTACGTTGTGATACTTACCAACTTCTTGGGAAATTGCATTCAATGTGTTGTCATAAAGTTCTGTGAGATCTTCAACGGCTGCGCGCCACAGATGTGCTGGTGTTAAACCATCGGTGACACCTGTGATGTTGAGTCTGGGATATGAACCATCAACTTTAACTTCATGGCGGCTGCGATCCACTTGTGTTGCAGCGGTGCCAAGGGCGCTTCTGGCTTCTATGGTTGTAGCGCCAAGCATTGTGCTCATACGTTCAAGTGAAATACCAGTTGGAAGTCCTGCAAGAATCATCTGGTGATCAGGTATGACAGTCCAACCAACGTTGACACCATGTTTTGCTAAACGTGACATAGATTCTTTAGAAACGATTCCTTTATATGTTCTCACAATTGCTTCTGCTGTTCCCATAGAGTCAAACAGTGCGCCATCTTCAATCGCACCTAAATAATAAGCGGCAGTCTGATGATCATGTCCTGCGATTGTGAGTACAGCGCCACGAAGATTTGCCGGCGCCGAATCATTTGCTCTGCCGATAACTTCACCAGCACCAACTAAACGGGCCAAGAAGTCAGGCCCACCTCCTACTAAATCGACAGATTCCTTCCATGGCGCCTTTGCTGCAATATCTAGCAATCCTGTTCTGCTTACTATTGATAGTTCATTAGTGAGATCTGCGCCAAGGGTGAACATGATGTATTCAGGGGCGCCAACGAAGTATTTTGCTTTCTTTGCCCGGGGAAAGTTCTGTTGTTGCCACAATATTTTTGCCACACTCACAACTGAGGTAATTTGAGCAGCGACAGTACTTTCAAAGTTCTCTTTGCCGATAACGCTCTGAATAGTCTCTAAATCTCCACGGGGATCGTGCCATGCAAATCCATGAACAAGTGGCTTACGGTCAGCATCTAGAAGCGCACCACATTCAGCAATTCCTGTAATACCTATTGCGACTGCTTGGCCGTCAGCTTTACTAACAGCATCTGATGCGATCTTTATAGTTGTCTGTGCGAGCAGATCCATATCAATATCTGAAAGGTTATTGTCATGAACCCACGGAGTGGGAATCGAAGCCTCTGCAAGTAAATTGAGTTTGAGGTCAGTAACAACTGCTTTAATGCGAGTTGTTCCTACATCAATTCCAACGAGTACATCAAGCAAGTTCTAATCCCCTTTATATGGCCAGGCTTGCAAATTGCGCAGCAGGTGGCCGACTTACGATTCCACTTGCGCCATTGAGAGTCCAGTTGCCGTTTGCGTGTGGGATAACGATTGCGTCGCCCTTAGTAACGTCCATCTTTTCGGCATTATCAAATGTGAGTGAACCTGAACCATCTAGAACAAGAAGAATGCCAAAACCAGCTTCAATTTTACTTGCCTTACCGGTTAAGTAATCTGCGCGGAAATATGGGTTAGCTGCTTGTGTGAAGACTGCAGCATCAGATTGACCAAAGAGCCGTTGAGGTGTGACAAGTTTTTGCGCTTCTTCTTTTTCAATCGGTGTATAGCGAAGGGCGTCAAGGACTGTGTCAAAACCTAAACCGAGATGTCCATCTTTTACGCCATCAACAGCAAAGTCATTCCACTCAAGGAGTGCTGACATATCTGTCGGTTCTTGCAACTCTAAAACAAATATCCCGGCGCCAATGGCATGTGGCACACCGGCTGGTACCAAGATTGCATCTCCTGGTTTTGCAGGGAACTTTTGCAGTGAAGCAAGGAGTCCATCTGAATCTCTTGCGTCAACCATCGCTGCTACTTCTTTTTTAGTTTTTGATTCGCTAAAACCTAAACCAACATAAGCATCTGACGGTGCTTCTAAAATAATCCACGCTTCAGTCTTACCGTGCTTAAGTGAAAGATGTTCCTTAGCGAATTTACGATTGGGATGGTAATGAACGGGAAGTCGTTGATCTGGATCTAGGAGTTTGACGAGAAGTTCTGTACTAACGCCGTATGTCGCAAGGTGCTCGCCACCTAACCATTGTTCTGGGTTTGCCTTCAGAGCATCGATCAGCAACTCACCTGTTGGAAGAGTTGATAGACCAGTACGAGGTTCACCAAATCTGGTTGTTATCGAACCAATCCACTCTTCTGGCCGCATTGGCCCCCCTGGTCCATGACGCAGGGCACCTATTCGGTTACCGCCTTTATAGAAATGGTCGAATTGATTTGAGGGCAGTTTGTATGCGGGCATGTGCCAACTATACGTTGCCCGCTGGAATAGGAATAGACTTCTGCAATAACTCATAGAGAGAAAGAGAAGCCCCATGTCAGATGCATCGATTCGCCTATCGCGTTTATTTAACAAAGGCCGATGCCTAGATATTGCAGTGGACCATGGCTTTTTTGGTGAAGGTTCATTCCTTGCAGGTATTGAGGATATGCAGGCTGCGGTGAAAACTTTGGTCGCTGCTGCCCCTGACGCTATTCAGCTCACCATCGGACAAGCAAGGCTCTTGCAAGGGATTGATCAAAAAAATCGACCAAGTCTTGTTTTGCGCACAGATGTAGCCAATGTATATGGCAAGCAACTCCCAGATCACATGTTTAGCATTTCAATCGATGATCCAGTGCTCACTGCAGTCCGTCTGGACGCTGCAATTGTTGTTGTGAATCTTCTTGACCTTCCATCACGGCCAGAGATGCGCGAAGCTTGCATACGAAACATTGTTGCTCTTCGGGCGCAGTGTGATCACTATGGAATGCCTCTAATGGTCGAGCCTCTTGTTATGAAGGAAGTAAACGGCGGTGGCTATGCTTCTGATGGAAATCTGGAGAAAGTTGTGCCACTTGTTCGCCAAGCAGTTGAGCTAGGGGCAGATGTGATTAAGGCTGATCCAACAGATGATCCTAAAGATTATGTTCACGTGATTAAGACAGCAGGAAGGATTCCCGTCCTAGTTCGTGGTGGTGGCCGTGTTGCCGATAAGGAACTTTTGGAGAGAACATTTGAGGTATTACAGATGGGCGCTGCCGGCATTGTCTATGGCCGCAACATCATTCAACATGCAACACCTGCAAAGATGACTCGTGCGCTTATGGCGATGCTTCATGAGGGCGCTAATGTCGACGCTGCGCTCGCTATCTTGAAGTAGTAATGAATATGCGTAATCAAGTAAGTGTAAAAGTAGGCATCATCGGTGGCGGACTTATGGGTAAAGAACTCGTCGCTGCAACTCGGCGTTGGGATGCACTCGTTGATCACCCTGTACGCCCAGAAGTAGTTGCTGTTGCTGATCCATCTCCTGATGTTCAAGGGTGGTTTAAAAACGCAAACATCCCACATATTTATAACGACTATAAAGAATTGCTTGCTAACCCTGAAATCGATGTTGTTTATATAGCAGTTCCTCATAACCTCCACGAAGAGATTTATCTGGCAGCGGTTGCTGCGGGTAAGGATTTCTTAGGGGAGAAGCCATTTGGAATTGATCTTGCGGCCTCTGAGCGAATTGTTACAGCAGTCAAAGCTAGTAAAAGCTTTGTTCGCGTATCAAGTGAGATGCCTTTTTATCCAGGAGCTCAAGCTGCAATTAACTTTGTAAAATCAGGAGCACTTGGTGAGATTGTTGAAGTCAGATCAGGCTTCTTGCATTCATCTGATTTAGATACAAGCAAGCCAATAAATTGGAAGCGCCAAGTGAAATTCTGCGGTGAGATCGGCGTTATGGGCGATCTTGGAATGCATGTTGCACATGTTCCATTGCGCTTAGGGCTTAATCCCAAGAAGGTGTATTCACTCCTTGATGACATTGTAAAAATCCGTAAAGACAGTAAAGGCAATGACGTAGCTTGTGACACGTTTGATAACGCAGTGCTAGCTATTAAAGGGGCAACAGGTTCTGATAATCGCCAATTCCCAATGATTTGGGAGATGAAGAGAATTGCTCCAGGTGAGAGCAATACTTGGTTCTTTAACGCAATGGGTATGAAAGGCGGAGTAAGTTTTTCAACTCGGACTCCTGCTACTTATAAGCGTTTTTCGTATTCCAATGGTGAGCAAGTCTGGAGTGAACTACAACCCGGGCACAAAACAAATTGGCCGGTCATTACTGGGGGCATATTTGAATTTGGTTTCCCTGATTCGTTGTTGCAGATGTGGGCTTCCTACTTTGCTGAACGTGAAGGAAAGCTTGGAGATAAATTTGGTTGCGCGACCGTAGATGAAGTTGTTTTGTCACATAGAGTGTTTGCAAGTGCTCTTAGATCATTTAATTCACACGCAGAAGAAATGGTAATCTAAAAAAATTATGGCAAGATCACAATTTTTGTTGCATACTGTTTAGTAGATTCCACAATTTCTGCATTTATCTCATCCGAGCCGAGCGCCCACTTGCGGGCCTCATCTTTATTCTTGCCATGTTTTTCGTGACGCGAGATTAGACGTTCTTGACGAGTTGAATCATGGGGAGCCAAGTACCAGCTCTCGTCAAGGAGTGGGCCAACATTTTCCCATTCAGGTGAATCTAAAAGTAAATAATTACCCTCAGTCAAAACTAATTTAGTCCCGGCAGGAATCACCCCTTCTGCCGCATAGGACTCTTCGAACTCTCGGTGGAAGAGTGGGAAAAAAATATCTTTAGTTGTCTCATTTTTAATGCGCCCTAAATGCGAAGCGAATCCTTCAGTGTCAAATGTATCTGGCGCGCCCTTGCGCTCTCTACGACCTAGATCTACCAGAACTTTATTACTCAAGTGAAAACCGTCCATAGGAAATAAAGCCACCGATTTTCCAACTAGGTATTCCATAATGTGGTTTGTGATGGTGGATTTCCCAGCACCGGGTTTACCAACAATGCCCAGGATCACTCGTTCTTTTCCCAGAGATAAAAGCCGATCAATTTCGGAAAGAGCTCCACTAAGAGAATTGATTGTTGGTTGCATAGACCTATGTTATTCCAAAGAGTTCCAATCTTTTATAGACTCTAGCCATGGACTTCCGCTCAGAATTAGTAGGCTGCTTTTCAGTTGGCTCTAATGGCAACCCTTCCGTAGAAATGGTCGAAGCAGCATTTCGGCACCATGATATGAATTTTCGCTATATCAATTGCGAAGTAACGCCAGAGAATTTAGGTTCTGCTGTTGCGGGAGCCAAAGCAATGGGCTGGGTTGGATTTAATTGTTCAATCCCTCATAAGATCGAAGTAATTAAATATTTAGACGGGCTTGGTGAATCAGCAAAAATTATTGGAGCTGTTAATTGCACCGTATTGCGTGATGGCAAATTTATTGGTGAAAATACTGACGGGAAAGGTTTTTTAACATCGTTACAAGCTGTTACAAATCCTTTAGGAAAATCTATTGTGATTTTTGGAGCAGGAGGAGCTGCGCGAGCGGTGGCAGTTGAAGTTGCTCTTGCTGGCGCAAAATCTATTGTTATCGTTAATCGTGATCCAACTCGTGGAGAAGAGTTAGTAGCACTAATCAATTCAAGAACTAAGAGCCAGGCAACATTTAGACAGTGGGCTGGGATGTTTGAAATTCCACAAGGCATAGATATTGTTGTCAACGCTACGTCGATTGGTATGAACCCGAATAGCTCTGCGCATCTGGAACTTGATATCAATTCGTTACAACCAAACATGATCGTCGCCGATGTTGTGATTGATCCACCAATTACTCACTTAATTAAGGCCGCTCAAGTACGGGGGTGCACAGCTCTTAATGGTTTTGGCATGCTGGTTAATCAGGGAATTCTTGGGATTAAGTACTGGACTGGAATTGATGTTGATCCTGAACCAATGCATGAACGATTACGCCAGCTTTTATAATTAGGACTCCTTCACTTTCCCTACACCACTTTCCGGCGTTCCAGTATCCGATTACGTTACTGCGCCTGAATGCAGTAATCTGAGCATGCTGCATCGAATGAAAACCTTGGCGGGTTGCCCGAGCGGCCAATGGGAGGGGACTGTAAATCCCCCGGCTCTGCCTTCGAAGGTTCAAATCCTTCACCCGCCACCAGCTTATTAATTTAAATATCAAACCTATCGAGCATCATGACTTTGTCCCATGCTGCGACGAAGTCTGCAACAAACTTCTCCATTGAATCACTCGTTGCATAAACCTCGGCAAGCGCACGAAGTTGTGAGTTCGAAGCAAAGATCAGATCTGAGCGAGATACACCTGCCGGAACTTGTCCAGGGAGCAGTCGTAGTAGATCAGCAAAGAAGCGAT
>CAIUAO010000079.1 GCA_903897155.1 uncultured Actinomycetes bacterium
CCACAGGTGTATGAGATGAAAACTATCCGCTTTTTAGACCGAACTATCGGGTGGATTTTGCCTGGGTTAGTTGGACTTGTTGCCTCAAAAATATTCGTTAAACCTCGTGAAGTGAAATCTAGAAATATGAGTAGTTGGGCTCTGCTTCACTCTGCCGGTGACTATGTTGCTTGGGGTAAAAGTGTTGCAGGTGCAAATAAGACGGTCTTAATTATTCATGGCTGGGAATCTCATGCCGGTCATATGAACATACTTGCAGAAGCTCTCAATGGCGCGGGGTTTAATGTTGTAGCAATGGACGCGCCAGCTCACGGTGACGCCAAAGGTAAAGCAACAAATGCTATTCAATTTGCTGCAGCGCTTATAAAAATATCGGCAGACCTTGGGCCATTTGATACGGTTATTGGTCACTCGATGGGTGGCGGTGCGCTATTTATTGCACTCTCTGATGGACTAGAAATCAATAAAGTTGTAACAATCGGTTCGCCGTTCTTATTTTCAGATGTCCTTGAGCGCTTTGCAAAATATATGGATTTACCACCACGGGCGCGCAAGAGTTTTATTGACCGTGTAGAGGCATTTACTGGACGTAGTTGGGATGAGACACGTGGAGATGTTGTAGCGCCAAAAGTAAAGCAGCCAACTCTTATTGTGCATGACCTCGACGATAAAGAGATTCCATTTTCAGATGCTCTGGCTCTTGAAAAGGCGATTCCTAATGCCACTATTCTTAAAACTAATGGGCTTGGTCACCGAAGAATTTTGCGAGATAGAACTACTGCTACTGCAATTGCAGAGTGGATTAAATAATCTACTTAGATCTCTACGCCAATATATTTACTCTCAAGAAATTCATGAATGCCGGCAAAGCCACCTTCGCGGCCTAACCCAGATTGCTTAACTCCGCCAAATGGCGCAGCGGGATCAGATATAACTCCTCGGTTGATAGCAACCATTCCAGACTCAAGTGCTTCTGCAGTGCGAATTGCTCGTTTGAGATCGGCAGAAAATACATAACTGATAAGTCCATAGTCGGTGTCATTAGCTAGCGCAATCCCTTCTTCATCTGTATCAAAAAGCACGATTGGCGCAACTGGTCCAAATATTTCATGCGCCAAAATTGGATTCTCTTTTGTCACTGTAAGCACCGTTGCAGGATAGAAAGCTCCTTTACCATCAGGCTTTACTCCACCGAGGTTTACTTTGCCACCCTTGGCCTTTGCTTCCTCAACTAAATCAGCAATTTTGTTACGCTCTTTAACAGAGACACTTGCACCCAACTGAGCACCTTCACTTAGTCCTGGCGCCATTTTAAGTTCTGACATTGCTTTGCTAAATTTTTGAGTAAATTCTTCTGCAACAGTGCGGGCAACTATGAATCGATTTGCTGCAGTACAAGCTGCGCCACCATTGCGCATCTTGGCGATCATTGCACCTTTTACCGCTTCATCAATATTTGCATCATCTAATACGACTACAGGTGCATTTCCACCTAGCTCCATAGATGTTCGAAGAACAAGTTCTGATGACTCCTTAAGTAATCCTCTTCCTACTTCAGTCGATCCAGTAAATGAGAGATTGCGTACTCGCTTATCATGCAAAATCTTTGTCATCATGGGGCCAGTCTTTGAAGGCAAGATGTAATTAACTACTCCCGCTGGAACACCTGCTCTTTGCAAAATATCGACAACATAAATAGCTGTTAACGGAGTTTCGGTTGCTGGTTTTAACACTGCTGTGCAGCCAGCGGCAAGCGCTGGGGCTAATTTGCGAGTTGCCATTGCTGCTGGGAAATTCCAAGGCGTAATAAGTATTGAAACACCAATGGGTTGGTGCGTAACTAAGATTCTCTTATCTCCACTTGGTGAGTGCCTGAAATCTCCAGCTACGCGTGATGCCTCTTCAGAAAACCATCGAAAGAATTCGGCAGCATAGAGAACTTCACCTTTTGCATCAGTAAAAACTTTTCCATTCTCTCGGCTAATAATTTTTGCAATCTCATCAGCCTCGTCGACCATAATTTCAAAAGCTTTACGTAGTATTTCAGCGCGCATACGCGGAGCACTTTTTGACCATGAAGGGAATGCGGCGTGGGCGGCAGCAACTGCGGCATCACACTCTTTGTCCCCCGCTGTTGAGACCTCGGCAATGACAGATTCATCTGATGGATCAATAACCGAAATACGTCCGTCACCCTCGACCCACTGGCCAGCAATAAAGAGCTTAGTTTTCATCTCCACGGGTAGATCATATGACTTTTCAAATCTTCTGTCCTTTTTCTCAGGTGGGGCACAAACCTCTCACAACTAGTCGTTCTACATTTCATCTAGATCAAGCAAAGGGGCAATATGAACAAGACATTTTTTGATGCGATGCTCCTAGGCCTTGGGGTATTTATCTCTGTTGGTGCAGTTATTTTTCAGACCGTCCTTGGAAAATAAGCCCACAGGCAAGATCCAGATCTGAGAAATTTCCGGTGAAAATCAAATAAAATATCTTCAAGTATTGAGAAAAGTTCTCAAACATAGCTTTACTTACGAAAGGTAAACATGAAAAAAATATCACTCGCGGTATTGATCGCGGCGGCGCTTGCCGTCTCGTCATCGTCAGCATTTGCAGCAACACCAAAGCCACACGTAACAGGTGCTGCTGGAGCAGCTGAGGGAACGGCAAAGCATGAGATGTCAGAAACATCTGGAACTCAAAAGGCTGAAGGATCAAAGAAAGTGAAGAAAGCTTCAAAGTCTGTCATAAAGAAAAAGAAGTAACTTTATTTTAAAAAAGCCCTCCAATAATCTTGGTGGGCTTTTTTTATGCCCTATTTTTTATCTCGAACACTTTCATGGTCAATATCTTTTGCTCTCTCATGCATCTTCCTAAACTGAAGTTCAAGGTTTTTCACAGCGAGGTCAAAAGCAGCTAGATCGTTAAATCCTTCTGCTTCTCCCCTAACAAATGGTCCGCTTCCATGAGTTGTGAGGGTAACAATATGTGAGGACTTACCAAAGCGAGGATTAGCTTCGTGCTTAATCTCTACCTTGACGCCTTCTACCAAAACACTGAAGCGATCAAGTGATTTAAGTTTGTCAGTTGCTATGTCTTTAAAATCTTCTGCTAATACTGCTCCCCGGGGATGAAAGATGATCTCCATAAATTGAAGTTACTCCCATTAGGGACGACATACAAGGTGCGCCCGAGCCTTACGGATCATTTGAGTGAGATCACTAATAAAGGCTGCGAGCGCTCTTGCTTGTTTAGTTACTTACATCTATGGCAGGAGCATCTTTAGGCGACGAAGCCCACGAGGCTTTACTGCTGCAGGAGCTTTGGTCTTTGGGGTCTTGACTGCTCTCGCAACCTTTGCCGCCTTAACGCCTGCAACTACGCCATTTGTGGTGGTTGGATCGATAGGCGCAACTGCTGGTGCTACTACCGCTGGCACTACTGCTGGCACTGCCTTTGCCTTCTTTGTTGCTACTACCTTCTTAGCTGCAGCCTTTTTGACTGGGGCTTTCTTTGCTACAGCAGCCTTTTTAGTAGCTACTTTCTTCACTGGAGCTTTCTTCACTGGAGCTTTCTTCACTGGAGCTTTCTTTGCAGCTGTTTGCGCTGCTGCCTTTGGAGCAGCAATTGCGCTACTTGATTCAAAAATTGCTGGAAGTAAAAGTGCTGAGATTAAAGCAACTCCGGCAGCGCTTTTGACCAATCGGGAATTAGTGAAACTTCTTTCCATTCTGATATTTACCTTTCCTAATTTCAGCAGGCATTCACCTACTCGAATAAAGGGATTCTTCTCACCTATAAGCGGGCGCGGGTGATCATCAGGCGCCACCTGTGCACAGATTTGCTCTTGGGATGGCAGACTTACCCCCATGCCCACGAACCAAGACTTTGTTTCCAAAGTGCAGGTTTTTGAGCCCCATAAGGCGTCCTTGCCGCCTCTCATTCCATATGTGAAGGAATTTTGGAGCCGCCGAACATTTGCGATTGAACTTGCTCGCTTTAATGACAAGGCCGAGTACCTTGGCTCACGCCTAGGAAAAGTTTGGCTAATTCTCAATCCACTACTTCTTGGGATTGTTTACTACGTCGTTATTGTCATTATCCGCGGTGGTAGTGACCATAATGGCCTTACACGCTTAAATCATTTACTTATTGGACTTTTCACTTTTTACTTTGCACAAAGCACAGTCATGGCAGGTGCGCAATCAATTACTCTGGGAGGTCGCTTGATTTTAAATCAGGCCTTTCCACGCACACTATTGCCGTTTTCTTGCGCTATACAAGCTTTCAGAGAATTCCTCCCTACGATTCCTGTCTATGTACTGGTATTAGTTGTTGGGAAATGGATTTACCCAGCAACACAAATAGCAGGTATTTCATGGAACTTTTTATGGATTCCATTTATTATCGTGTGTATTGCCTTTACGGCATTTGGCTTAGCGCTTTTATTTGCAACTATGAATGTTTACTTCCGCGATACAAACAAACTTCTGACTTACATCACTCGAATTTGGATGTATCTCTCTCCCATTCTTTGGCTTCCCTCTTCACTCCACGGCAAAGCCAAATTACTTCTTTATGTAAATCCTCTTGGCCCTGCTCTTACTGCAAATTCACGTGTGTGGATCGATGATACTGGCTTATCAAGAAATGTAATCGTGGGATGTATCTTTTGGGCAGTAACTTCAATGTGCGTCGGTGGTTACTTCTTTATTTCAAGGGAGCGCGACTTTGCGATCCGCATCTAAGCCCGCCTATGTGATGCCAGAGGGATTGGCAGTTCGCATTGAAGATCTTTCCATTACATACAAGGTAAGTCTTGAATCTAAGCGGACACTTAAAAATGCTTTGATGCGAGCAAGTCTTCGCCAAGAATCGCGCATGCGCACGATTGAAGCAGTTAAACATATGACTCTTGATATTCCTCATGGGTCAGTCCTTGGAATTGTTGGATCAAACGGCGCTGGAAAATCAACGTTGATGCGTTGCATCGCAGGAATTCTCACGCCTACACAGGGCCGAGTTGCAGTCAATGGAAAGATCTCAACGCTTTTGGCGCTTGGTGTTGGCTTTAACCCTGCTCTTTCTGGACGTGACAACATTATTTTGGGTGGTCTTGCATCAGGACTGAGTAAAGAAGAGATTGAAAGCAAGACTGATGAGATTGCAAAGTTTGCTGACTTACCTGATGGTTTTATAGATCTTCCAGTGCGCACATACTCCAGTGGTATGTATGGAAGATTATCTTTCAGTGTCGCTGTTAGCATGACTCCAGATATCTTGCTCCTAGATGAGGCGCTCTCCGCAGGCGATGCCGCATTTAAAGAAAAGTCATTTGAACGCATGCGCCAGCTCTGCGCTGAAGCTCGAACAATTCTCATTGTTTCCCACGCACTTGCAACTGTCACCGATCTTTGTGACGAAGCAATTTGGATGCACAAAGGAACGATGCTCGCCCAAGGTAAGCCAGATAAGATCGTTGACGAGTATCTAAAGTTCTTAAACGTTGGAACACTGCCTTCCAGCTATGAAGATATGTAGGGAGTGCATCGGATGTCGCAACTAATCGATGTCTCGATCATTTCATCTGGCGCAAATATCGCCGATGCCAGACTTCACCGTATAACGGGCGCCCTTTTAAGAGCTGGTTTAAATGTTGAAGTCTTTGCTCCAGGAAACCCAGCAGATGGCCCACGTGAATCTGCCCCGGGACAATTATTTATTCGCCGCGGCGGATCAAGTAAATCACTTTTAGCGCGTTACTTTCGGTCGCGGTCATATCCAATGCGTGCACGCGGAAAAGTCTTTTATGCGATATCTCCCGAAGCATTTGCGCCTACTCATGGCTTTGCATTTATGAAGCGTCGTAAATTTGCTGTTGATCTCTATGAGGATTACATCCGCGTACTTAAGGACCGCCCATGGGCAAGAAAATATTTTGGACTTCCAGGGCTACTCGCTCGTTTAGATACCAAGCTTGCGCTCTGGTTCGCGCAAAGAGCTCACCTGACAACAGTGGCAGATACTCAAGTTCCTCCTTTTATTGCTTATCAACGAATCGTTCTTCGTAATCTTCCGGATCTAACGCTGCTCACAATGAGTGGCCAGCGCGATGCGACGCCCCGCGCTATTTATATCGGTGATCTGCGCACTTCTCGAGGCCTTAAAACAATGTTGCAATCAGCAATTCTTGCCACAGAGTGGAGCTTTGATTTGGTTGGTCCTCTCGCACCACATGATCAAAAATATGTAGAGGACTGGATTTCAAAAAATCCTGAGGCAGCAGCACGGGTGAAGTTCTTTGGCAAACTTCCTCCTGCGCAAGCTTGGAAAGTTGCGGCAGGTGCATGGGTTGGCCTTTCATTGCTAGAAAGCACTCCTGCATTTATCCAAGCCGTGCCGTCAAAACTATATGAATACATGGTCGTGGGGGTTGCGAGTATTTCTACACCACTTCCCCGCTGCGTTGATCTCATTGAGAAAAGTAGGGGTGGGATGCTGGCAAGTGACCCAGCTGAAGTGGCAGCAGCACTTGATGACCTAAGCAAAAATACAGAAAAACTAGATCAGATGAGAAAGAGTGCTTCTGGCTGGGCTTCGAGTAACTTAGATAGCCAGCGTGAATATTTAGCATTTACTCATGCAATTTCTGCGCTTATTGCTCAATAATCACCTGCGATAGACTCTCCCAATGCCCACCAAGATCGTGCCAAGTGCTGATGTTGATAGCACTGCAGTTATCGGAGATGGCAGTTCAATTTGGCATCTGGCTCAAATTAGAGATGGTGTTGTCCTTGGAGAAAATTGCATTATTGGACGAGGTGCCTACATCGGAAGCGGTGTGAAGATAGGCAAGAACTCTAAGATTCAAAATTATGCACTTGTTTACGAACCAGCAACTTTAGGCAACGGAGTCTTTGTTGGTCCTGCTGCAGTGCTTACAAACGATCAATTTCCTAGAGCAATAAACACTGACATGTCTCAGAAGAGTGGATCAGATTGGCAATCTGTTGGAGTGAGCATTGGCGATGGCGCAAGCATTGGTGCGCGGGCTGTCTGTGTTGCCCCCGTTTCAATTGGCAAGTGGGCGCTGGTCGCAGCAGGGGCTGTAGTCACAAAAGATGTACCAGCGTTCGCTCTTGTGGCAGGTGTTCCAGCAAAAAGAATTGGTTGGGTGGGTCGCGCGGGGGTTCGGTTAGAGAAAACAGACGATAATCACTTCCGTTGCCCCAAGGATGCAAGTACATATAAGCAGATTTCTGAGAACGAACTAGTGGAAGAGAGAGCGCGTTGATTCCTCAAGCTAGACCAATCATTGGTGATGAAGAGCGCGCAGCGGTAGATCGCGTTCTACAAACAGGGATGATGGCGCAAGGCCCTGAAGTAAAAGCTTTCGAAGAAGAATTCGCGCAGTTTGTAGGTGGAAGGCGCTGCATCGCTGTTAACTCCGGAACATCTGCCCTGCATCTTGGTTTTCTAGCGGCTGGTTTAAAACCAGGCGATGAAGTAATCGTTCCTTCCTTTTCATTTGCAGCTACCGCAAACTCTGTTGCTCTAGCTGGCGGTATTCCTGTATTTGCAGATATTGATCCCAAGACATA
>CAIUAO010000080.1 GCA_903897155.1 uncultured Actinomycetes bacterium
TCTTCTAAGAACTTCACATACGCTTGAGCGTTCTTTGGAAGATCAGATAACTTGCGCGCTTTGCTGATGTCCTCTGACCAACCAGGAAGATATTCATAAATTGGTTTTGCATGATGGAAATCAGATTGTGATGCAGGAAGTTCTTCCACTCTCTTGCCATCAATCTCATAGGCAACGCAGACAGGAATCTTCTCCCAGCCGGTTAACACATCAAGCTTTGTCAGGAAGAAATCTGTTAATCCATTCACGCGCACGGCATAACGAGCGATAGGTGCGTCATACCAACCACAACGACGTGCTCGCCCTGTTGTTACGCCAACTTCTCCGCCAATGGTGCGCAGCTTCTCTCCATCTTCATCAAAGAGTTCTGTTGGGAAAGGTCCGCTACCCACACGTGTTGTGTAAGCCTTCACAATTCCAATAACGCGAGTGATCTTTGTTGGTCCAATTCCAGAACCAGTAGAGGCGCCCCCTGCTGTTGGATTAGATGAGGTAACGAACGGATAAGTACCGTGATCAACATCGAGCAAAGTTCCTTGAGAGCCCTCTAAAAGCACTGTCTTGCCCGCTTTAAGGGCTTGATCAAGTAGAAGCACAGTGTCGGTGACATAAGGCTTAAGTACTTCGGCGTAGCCGAGGTACTCGCTGAGTACATCATCAACTTCAATACCTTTGCGATTAAATACCTTAATCAGTACTTGGTTCTTATCGCGCAGCGCTGCTTCGATCTTTTGGCGAAGAATAGAAGGATCAAAGAGATCTTGCACGCGAATACCAATGCGGTTGATCTTGTCAGCATAGGCAGGACCAATACCGCGGCCTGTTGTGCCGATCTTTGAATTACCCAAAAATCTTTCAGAAACTTTATCGATCGTGCGGTGATACGGAGTAATCAAATGCGCATTGGTGCTGATCTTGAGCTTTGATGTGTCAATGCCTCGTTCATTGAGCCCGCGGATCTCCTCGAGTAATACAGAAGGATCAATCACAACGCCGTTACCGATGACAGGAACAACGTTAGGACTCAAGATTCCAGAAGGCAGAAGGTGCAGTGCATATTTTTGATCACCGATAACAACTGTGTGACCAGCGTTGTTTCCACCTTGATAGCGGACAACATAATCAACGCGGTCGCCAAGGATGTCTGTCGCTTTACCCTTGCCCTCATCGCCCCATTGGGCACCCAACAACACTAAAGCAGGCATTTCATCCTTACCTTACGTAGTTACTAACTAACGAGTTAATTACTTATTTATTGAGGGAAGTACCTGTTGAGCGAAGATCTTCACACGCTTCAACAACACGCTTAGCTAAGCCAGTTTCACCAAGCTTGCCCCACGCACGTGGGTCATAAGCCTTCTTGCTACCGACTTCACCATCAACCTTGAGCACGCCATCGTAATTCTTCATAACGTGATCAACGATCGGACGGGTAAATGCGTATTGCGTGTCGGTATCGATATTCATCTTCACAACACCGTAATCAAGTGCTTCGCGAATTTCTGTGAGCAATGAGCCTGAACCACCATGGAAGACAAGATCCATAGGCTTTGCTCCTGCTGCTAGTCCTAGCTTTGCAGAAACTGCGTCTTGAAGTGTGCGAAGGATCTTTGGCTGCAAGACAACGTTTCCTGGCTTATAAACACCATGAACGTTTCCAAATGTTGCAGCAACCATATAACGGCCGCGCTCACCAGAGCCAAGTGTTTTGATTGTCAGAAGTGCATCTTCAGGTGTTGAGTAAAGCTTTGCATCGTGCTTTGCTTCAATTCCATCTTCTTCTCCGCCAACAACACCAATTTCAATTTCAAGGATTGTCTTTGCGGCAGTTGCTGCATCGATTAATTCATTGGCGATGCTCATGTTCTCATCCATAGAGACAGCTGAGCCATCCCACATGTGAGAGTTAAACAAAGGCTTCTGCCCTGCCTTTATCCGATCTGCTCCAATTTTAAGAAGTGGACGCATGAAGCCGTCTAACTTCTCTGCTGGGCAATGATCGGTGTGAATACCAATATTTACTTTGTAATTCTTAGCAACGATGTGTGCGTACTCAGCAAGAGCAAGGGAACCATCAACCATGTTCTTCACAGTTGATCCTGACATGTACTCCGCTCCGCCCCATGAGATCTGAACGATTCCGTCAGACTCAGCTTCAGCAAAACCACGGATCGCACCAATAAGTGTCTGTGATGATGAAACGTTGATTGCTGGATATGCAAATGCTCCCGCTTTAGCGCGATCAAGCATCTGTGCATAAATTTCCGGAGTTGCTATAGGCATCTGATTTTTCCCCAAATTTCATATAAATAGTTCTCACCTGTGTAAGTAAGAGAACCTCTGGCACATCTTTGGGTCAGACGTCTTGCTTACGGCTAATTTTGTCATGCTTTGGGGCGGATTGGAAAACGGGGCGGGATTTACGCCCGTTTGCCCTTAATTTATGCCTAAATGATTGAGCAAGACGCTCAGACCCAAAAATCCCATGTTGCTATGAAAAACCGCCTTGCCTCCTTTAAGTAGCCAGAGCCCTGCGACTTCAAAGGTGTGAAGGTGGGAAACGATTTTCCATACATTGGTAAAGACTGACAACATTTTTCTCTCCTTGTAAAAATAGATGTAGATAGATCACTGATGGAAAGTTAGGCGAGTTTGCGCTGAGTGATTGGAGAGTGAGCCTATGGATGTGGATGACCCTGCCTGTTGATGGAGGTAAGAACTTTCCTAAATCTCTTGTAGGTGATTACTCCCGCAGGTAGCGTTGGAAGCATGAGCTCCCTTGAAAACCTCTCCTATGAAGAGCGCACCTTTGCGCCATCACCTGAGTTTGCTGCGCAAGCAAATGCCAAGGAGTCAATGTATGTCGATGCCGAGAAAGATCGCCTTGCATTCTGGGAGAAGCAAGCGCAGTATCTGCATTGGGATAAAAAGTGGAACACGGTCTTGGAATGGAACTCTCCTTATGCCAAATGGTTTGTTGGCGGAAAACTCAATGCTTCCTATAACGCACTTGATCGCCATGTATTAGAAGGACGCGGAAATAGAGTTGCGTTTTATTTTGAAGGAGAGCCAGGAGATTCACGCGCTATTACTTATGCGCAGATGCTCACTGATGTGAAGAAGGCAGCAAATGCTCTCATTGAACTTGGCGTGAAGTCAGGAGACCGGGTTGCAATCTATATGCCGATGATTCCAGAGGCAGCAGTAGCAATGCTTGCATGCGCTCGTATCGGCGCTTTGCACTCAGTGATCTTTGGCGGCTTTAGCGCAGATTCACTAGTCACTCGCATTGAAGATGCCGATGCAACGCTGGTTATTACATCTGATGGCGGTTTTCGCAAAGGAGCGCCCTTTGCTCTTAAGCCGATTGTTGATGAGGCGCTGGCTGCAAAGAAGACACATGTTAAGAATGTGTTGGTTGTAAAGCGCACGGGACAAGAGACAGCGTTTAATCCCGATATCGATATCTGGTGGCATGAGATCGTTGATCGCCAATCAGATCAGCACGAGGCAGAGTTCTTTGATAGCGAGCATCCTTTATTTATTTTGTATACATCTGGCACAACGGGAAAACCAAAAGGCATCTTTCACACAACCGGTGGTTACCTCACGCAGGCGGCCTATACACACCGCGTGGTCTTTGATCTAAAGCCTGAGAGTGACGTCTACTGGTGCACAGCAGATGTTGGTTGGATTACTGGGCA
>CAIUAO010000081.1 GCA_903897155.1 uncultured Actinomycetes bacterium
CAAAGAAAAAGCGCTATTAATTCACTCATCAAAAAATACGGTCAAGGTAGTGATCGTGCCACTGCATTTTCTGACCTTATTGAACGAGCATTACTTGCTGAAAGTCGTATCGCAGATCTACAGGGCGGGGATGGAAGAATTACCGAACTTGAAAGTGAGCTAGGGAAAACATTTAAGAAACTAAAAGAGATATCAAATAATCTCTCATCTCGCAGAGTCAATGTTGCTAAGGAGTTGGCAACTAAAATAACAGTTGAAATCCAAGCACTGTCAATGCCAAGCGCCCAATTAGTAATCGATATTCAATCTTCTGCCGGTGAAGTATTTTCAGATTACTCCGTACATGGGCTTGATGAACTATCTCTTCTGTTTACCAGTCATGTTGGGGCGCAGCCTCTGCCGCTGAATAAAGTTGCAAGTGGAGGAGAGCTTTCCCGAGTAATGCTTGCTATCGAAGTTGTTCTGGCAGAGGCGACTCCGCTTCGAACATATATCTTTGACGAGGTCGATGCTGGAGTAGGTGGAAAAGCAGCGATGGAAGTTGGCCGGCGCCTTTCAAAGCTTGCCGAGAGCGCTCAAGTGATTGTCGTTACGCATTTAGCGCAGGTTGCAGTCTGGGCAAATAATCATTTAGTCGTTAAAAAGAGTGAATCTGGGTCAATAAGTAACTCTGATGTCTTTGTTTTGACTCCAGATGAACGGAAGATTGAAATTGCTCGGATGCTTTCAGGCCAATCGGAGTCGGCGACGGCACAGGAACACGCCCAAGAGTTATTGGCGTTGGTGCAGGAAAGAATGATAAGTTAGTGCTCCATGACCAGCCCTCATGTGACTAAACATCTTTTTGTAACCGGCGGAGTCGCCTCAAGTTTAGGTAAAGGGCTCACAGCTTCTAGCCTTGGAAGGCTATTAACCTCCCGTGGTATTCGGGTCACCATGCAAAAACTTGATCCCTACATCAATGTTGACCCAGGAACGATGAATCCATTTCAACATGGGGAAGTTTTCGTAACAGACGATGGATCTGAGACAGATTTAGACGTCGGGCACTATGAACGGTTTCTGGATACTAGCCTGGCAGGCTTTGCAAACGTAACTACAGGCCAGGTCTATTCAAATGTCATAGCAAAAGAGCGTCGTGGAGATTACTTAGGTGACACGGTTCAAGTTATTCCTCACATTACTAATGAAATTAAAGAACGCATCCGCGCCATGGCTGGTCCAAAGGTAGATGTTGTCATTACTGAAATTGGCGGAACGGTTGGTGATATCGAATCACTTCCATTCTTGGAGGCGGCTCGCCAAATCCGTCAAGATGTTGGAAGAGAAAATGTTTTTTATCTCCATGTGTCACTTGTTCCATATATTGGGCCATCAGGTGAATTGAAGACAAAGCCAACGCAGCATAGTGTTGCGGCGCTGCGCTCCATTGGTATTGCACCTGACGCGATTGTTATCCGCTCAGACCGTGAAATACCTGATTCTGTCAAAAAGAAGATCTCTAATATGTGCGATGTTGATTTGGAAGCAGTAGTTGCTGCCGTTGATGCGCCATCTATCTATGACATCCCAAAAGTCTTGCATAGCGAAGGTCTAGATGCGTATGTAGTGCGCCGAATGGGTTTGGTCTTTAGAGATGTTGCGTGGGGGGAGTGGGAGCAGTTACTTAAAACCGTTCACCATCCTGCTCATGAAGTAAGTGTGGCTTTAGTTGGCAAGTATGTGGACCTTCCAGATGCATATTTGTCAGTAACCGAAGCACTTCGAGCTGGCGGTTTTGCAAATAATGCACGTGTGAAAATTAAATGGGTTCCTAGTGATGAATGTGCAACAGATGGGGGCGCTAAAGAAAGCTTGGCTGGAGTTGACGCAATATGTGTTCCTGGCGGATTCGGAGTTCGCGGAATTGAAGGAAAAGTCGGGGCGCTTAAATATGCTCGAGAAAATAAGATTCCAACACTTGGCTTATGCCTAGGACTGCAATGCATGGTTATTGAATCAGCACAAAATCTTGCTGGGCTTAAAGGCGCTAACTCTGCTGAATTTGATCCAGAAACGCCCCACCCAGTTATTTCAACTATGGCAAGCCAAGAAGATATTGTCGCAGGGCGCGGAGATATGGGCGGAACAATGCGCCTTGGTTTATATCCAGCTCATCTCATTGAAGGTTCACTCGTTGCTAATTTATACGGGAAGACAGAGATAGAAGAGCGCCATCGTCACCGTTATGAAGTAAACAATGCCTATAGGGAAAAGATTGCTGCGACAGGATTGCTCTTTTCAGGCATATCTCCCGATGGTCATTTGGTCGAGTTTGTAGAACTTCCACGAGAAATTCACCCGTTTTATGTGGGAACCCAAGCTCATCCAGAATTTCTATCAAGACCAACTAGGGCTCATCCACTTTTTTCAGGACTAATCACAGCGGCTCTTAAGGCTCGCACAGGTGATGGCTCCTGATTTTTCGCTCATCCGTGAGTATCTCAATCACTTAACAGTTGAACGTGGGTTGAGCAAAAATACAATCTCAGCATATAAGCGCGATCTAGAACGTTTCTTCACCTTCCTAGATAGTCAGAAGGTCGATCCCATTTTCCTACAAGAGGTGCACCTCACTGAGTACGTAGCCTTGCTGCGAACAAAGGATTTATCAGAAAGTACGATCTCAAGGAGCGTGGTTGCAATCCGCAATTGGATGGAATTTACAAGTAAAGAGAAGAATTTCATCAACCCAATTAAAGATTTCAAACCCCCAAAATCAAACTTACGACTTCCAAAAGCGTTGAAAATTGAAGAAGTAGCAAGTTTGATCTCTGCAGTCTCAATAGGGGATTCACCATCATCTCTAAGAGATGGCGCCATCGTTGAACTGCTCTACGGAACTGGGGCGCGCATTTCAGAGATAGTTGAACTTAATGTTCAAGACATTTCAAAGTTTGATGGAGATCAAGTAACCGCTCTTCGGCTTACTGGCAAAGGAGGGAAAACGCGTGTGGTCCCGATTGGTAAATACGCGCAAAGTGCTTTGGATCAATATCTCATCCGCGTACGTCCCGGGATGCTGAAGAAACAAGAGAGCGCGCTATTTTTAAATGCAAGAGGGACGCGTCTTAGTCGGCAAAGTGTATGGAGCATGATTACATCTGGCGCCAAGTCTGCTGGGATTTCTACTGCAGTATCACCGCACTCACTGCGCCACAGCTTCGCTACACATTTATTAGATGGTGGGGCTGATATTAGAGTTGTTCAAGAGCTGCTAGGGCATTCTTCTGTCACTACAACGCAGATTTACACTCTTGTCACTATCGATAAACTAAGAGAGAGTTACGCGCAGGCACATCCTCGCGCAAAAAATTAACGACCTCGTAGTCTGCGAGCAATAATGCTCTGATCTCCCTTTGACTCTAAATCAGCAATGATGATTGCAAGTGACTCACGAACAATGCGACCGCGATCTACCGCGAGTCCAAGGTCACCGCGAAGAGCTAAGCGTGCTTGTTCGAGATCGTAAAGTTCTTCAGGGGAGAGGTAAACAGTAATTTTTTCATCATGACGTTCACGGCCACTTGGTGATTTATCAAATGAATTCACTCGGCGACGCGGTGTTGTGCGAACAGATTTCTTGCCAGCGGCTGAAATGAGACCATCCGGTTGATCTTCAATCGGCACAGGAGTGGTTGAAGGAACAGCACTTAATGTTGTTGTTTGGCGGAATAACTCATCCGCTCCTGGCAAACTCACACGACGACTCACTTTGCTCCTCCTCGGGAGATTAACTCGCGGGCAAGCCTGCGATATGAAATAGCACCCACTGAACTACTTGCATATGTAGTTACGGGCTCTCCTTTTACCGTGGATTCAGAGAATCGAATGGTGCGGGAGATTATTGTATCTAAAAGCTCATCTGGGAACTCTTTAGCAATCAATTCTAAGACATCACGTGAGTGGCCAGTCTTGCGTTCAAACATTGTTGCAAGAATTCCATAGATTTCAAGTTCTGGGTTTGTATTTTCACGGATCTTATCGATTGTTTTTTTAACGAGAGAAAGTCCAAGTACGGCGAAGTATTCACACTCCATAGGAATAATTACTCCATTTGAAGCAGTAAGAGCATTGATTGTTAGAGTTCCTAGTGAAGGCGAGCAATCAATCAAAATATCGTCATAGTTCTCTATTACAGGAGCAAGCATCTTGCGGAGTTTATGCTCTTTTGCAATCTCTGTGACAAAAGCTGCTTCTGCGGCTGCAAGGTCTTCATGACCGCGAATGAAATCAAGGCCTGGAACATTAGACTTCAAAATAAAGTCGTTGATGTTTGCGCTTGGATCATTGAGCAAATACCAAATTGATCCGTATTGCTCCCTGAGTTGAAGTTGTTTAATACCAAGGCCAGTGGTCATAGAAGCTTGTGAATCGAAGTCAATGAGGAGAACTCTGCGGCCTAGTTCGGCTAGCGCGGCGCCAAGGTTGATAGTTGTTGTTGTCTTACCAACGCCACCTTTTTGGTTCACGATTGCAATAACACGGGCTGATCCAGGTTCTGGGTTTTTCACCTTGTCCGGGAAATTAATAGCCTTTTTCCCAAGGACAACTGATGAGGTCGCGAGATCTTCCCCGCGGTTTGTCGATTTATCTTCCAAGCGAGAAATCCCCGAATTGCTTTTTGCCATGAGGCGGACATTACGGCGGTGCGGTGTACATGGCAAGCGAACATGCGGGTACCTTTCACCCATGAAAGATTCTTTAGGCACAACAGGTTTGATATCCGAGGCAGGGGAAAGCGCCTTCTCGGTTCATCTTTCAAACTTTGATGGGCCCTTTGACCTGCTCCTACAGCTCATATCTCGCCACAAAATGGACATTACGGAAGTGGCACTTGGAGTTGTCACTGATGATTTCATTGCCTATATCAAGTCGCTGGAGGGCTCTGAAGATGGGTGGGATCTTGATCAGACGACCGAATTTCTCGTGGTCGCCGCAACCCTTTTAGACCTTAAGGCAGCCAGGCTGTTGCCCTCCGGCGAGGTCGACGATGAATCTGATCTCGCCCTTCTTGAAGCCAGGGATCTGCTCTTCGCCCGGTTGCTTCAGTATCGAGCATTCAAAGAGATCGCTTCAATATTCACGGCTCGCATTGAAGTGGCCGATAAAAGCTTCTCACGCTTGGTGGCCATGGAGCCTCATTTTGCCCAGCTTCTACCCGAAGTATTAATTGGAGTTGGGGCTGCCCGATTTGGGGCCATCGCACAGCGCGTATTGTCCCCCAAAACCCCCTTAGCTTTCTCTTCAGAGCACATTCATCAACCTCTCGTGAGCGTGACTGAGCAGGCTGCCAAGCTCGTTGAGATCCTGCGTAAAAGCGGTAGAGCCAGCTTTAGGCACCTGATAGCTGACGCTGAGTCCACTTTGGTGGTCGTGGCTCGATTCTTGGCTCTGCTTGAGCTTTACCGAGAAGGAGCGCTACGTTTTGAACAAGTAATCGCCTTGGGGGAACTCCAAGTGACCTGGCAAGGCGGGGCGGATGGCGAAATTGAAGTAAGCGATGAGTTTGATCTACCTCCACAAGTACTTGAATCCGAAACAAAAGAGGAATAAATGTCTCAACTAGAACTCAATAGATCTCTGGAAGCAATCCTGATGGTCGTCGATGAGCCTGTCACTGAAGTCATTTTGGCTCAGATCACTGAAGTCCCAACTGAGGAAGTTGTTCAGGCCTTGAAAGCCCTTGCGGCTGAGTACGAAGAACAGGGTCGAGGTTTCCAGCTGCGTGAAATCGCAGGGGGATGGCGCTTTTATAGCCACCCTGATCAAGCTCCTATGGTCGAAAAGTTTGTCCTAGATGGCCAGCAGTCCCGTTTAACTCAAGCAGCACTTGAGACTTTGGCTGTTATCGCCTACCGCCAACCAGTATCTCGAGCTCGAGTTTCTGCAATCCGTGGTGTCAATGTGGAAGCTGTTATGAAGACCCTCCTCACCCGTGGATTGGTTGAAGAACGCGGAATTGAGCATGAGACTGGGGCAATTTTGTATGGAACAACGAGCTATTTTCTAGAGAAGATCGGAATTCGGGGGATTGAGGACTTACCTGCCCTCGCCCCATTCCTTCCTGGCGTTGATGGTCTGGATGAGGTCCTCGCTTCTCTAACCGAGTAATTTCCTTACTCAACTAGCACTTATACTTAACCTCCCACGCCCGTATGGCCGTGATGAGAGGAAGTTTTAATATGGCTTTAACCCGCCTTCAAAAAGTTTTAGCAGACGCCGGAATCGCTAGTCGCCGCGCAAGTGAGCAACTCATACTCGATGGCCGTGTCAGTGTCGATGGAATCCAAGTTCTAGAGCTGGGAACTAAGGTAGATCCAGAAAACTCTAAAGTTGAAGTAGATGGTGAATCAATATCACTTAAAAAGGACAACGTTTACTTTGCATTTCATAAACCAACGGGTGTTTTGTCAACCATGTCAGACCCTGAAAATAGACCTTGTCTTGGTGACTATTTTCGCGAGAGAAGTGAGCGCCTTTTTCACGTCGGTCGCCTAGACAAAGAAAGTGAGGGTCTGATCCTCCTCACCAACGATGGCGATTTAGCACACCGAGCCACCCACCCTTCATACGGGATGGTTAAGAGGTATCTGGTTGAAATCGAGGGTGTTCTGACAAAGGAGCAGCTCACTGATGCCCTGAAGGGGATTCAACTAGAGGATGGTCTAGCACGGGCCTTGTCGATAAAGACAGTCCGAGAGGTCAGCCCCAAGCATTCCTGGGTCGAGATCGATATCCATGAAGGTCGCTATCACATAGTCAGGCGCATGTTCGAGTCATTTGGCCTGCCAGTCCTTCGACTGATCCGAACAAACTTTGGTCCTATCCTCCTGGGGGAGACCGGTATAGGACGATATAGGAAGATTAACGAGGTCGAGTTAGCGAATCTATATAAAGTTTTAAAGATAAATAGATAAATCGAATTCAGCAATAGCTTTAAAACCTTTTATCTTTATTCTGCTTACAATTAAATTATCGATAAATAGTTATTATTACGCTCAATTTTAGCGATAATATCGATAAAACTGTTATTTGTAGACTCTCAATTATGACTGCTTATGATTATCGACATTTTTAGGTGTTAATAAGTCGGTATAACTATAAGTATTTATGCATCTTTAATGCTTTTAGAGTGTCCAACCCCTCATCACCACCTGATTGGGTAGTCTTAGGCAATGAGCATCAAAGCATTGCGGGGAGCCGTCCAACTCACGGCAGATGACCGTTCAGAGATGCTTGAGGCAGTAAAGGATCTTCTTCAGCAGATGATGGAGAGGAACAATCTTGCAGTGTCAGACTTGATATCAGTGTTCTTCACCAGCACGCCAGATCTGGTTTCAGAGTTCCCAGCTGTAGCCGCTAGAGAATTGGGCATGGGGGAGGTTCCCTTAATGTGCTCAGTTGAGATTGATGTAACCGGGGCCCTTCCACGAGTAGTTAGAGTCATGATGCACGCAAATTCACCACTTGCGACCTCAGAAATTAAGCACATATACATACGTGGAGCCGAAGTTCTCCGCCGGGATCTCGCTCAGTAGTAATTCATGAAAATACGCATAATTGGAGCTGGTTTAATTGGCACATCTATGGCTCTTGGGCTTAAAGCAGCCGCACATGCAGTCCAAATTGAAGATGAAGATCCAGAGATGGAAAGAATCGCTCAAAATCTAATTGGTCATAGCGGTGATTTAGTCACGCCTGATCTTTTTATTGTTGCGACACCTATTTCTTCAATAATTTCTGTTGTTAAATCACTCGCAGTAAGCAACCCTCAAGTCGATATTATAGATATTGGCGGATTAAAGTCTGAAGTTATTAATGAGATCGAGAGATTTCCAGAGATTGCCAAACATTTTTGTTCTACACATCCAATGGCTGGCCGCGAGATTGCTGGCGCTCTTGCAGCAAGAGGAGATCTTTTTGAAGGTCGAATTTGGATCATCACACCGACCAGTCAGACATCTAGCGAACTCCATCAGAAAGCATTAAAGATCGCAAAAGATCTTGGTGCTTCTGTTGTAGAGCGTGACGCTCTTTTGCACGACAAGGCAATCGCTGGCATTTCTCATCTGCCTCAAGTAGTGAGCTCCTTGCTTTCGCTGACTCTGGAAGGCATTTCCCAAGAAGATTTGGCACTCGCCGGTCAAGGTCTAAAAGATGTATCTCGATTAGCTGCCTCTGATCCAAACCTCTGGGCAGAGTTGCTACACGAAAACAGGCATGCACTTGCCCCACTGCTTAATCTATTTGCAGGTCATTTAAATGATTTATCGACATCTCTACAAAACGATGATTTAAGGAAGACGCTAGAAGTTTTAGAGGCTGCCCGCATCAATCATCGCCGCATTCCTGGCAAACATGGCGGGAAAAAACGTGACTACTGGTACCTGCCAATTGTTATTGAAGACAGGCCAGGGCAGCTTGCTGAAATATTTGATGCATGTGCACAGGTGAAAGTTAACGTTGAAGATATTGCCATCGAGCACACTCCAGGACAGGAGAGTGGTTTAGTGAATTTAGCCCTCTCGCGCGAGGATGCTTCAAAACTCTATGAGCAACTGCTCAAAAACAACTGGAAAGTTCATCTTCCTCGCGAATCGATTGGGTAGTCCTCAATAGAGCGTTAAGGTTCTCTTATGTCGACCGTCGTAATAGCAATTGATGGTCCTAGCGGGTCAGGAAAATCAAGTACAGCCCGAGCTATAGCTCAAAGAGCTAATTGGAAATATCTGGATACAGGCGCTTTATATAGAGCAATCACATGGCTTGCGCTACAAGAAAACATTACTGATCCTGCACTTATTATTGCTGCCCTAGAAAAGAGACCTATAAGTTTTAATAGCGATCCAATTGAACCAAGAATTTTTGTGGGTGAAACTGATGTAACGGCCGATATTCGCTCTGCTCGTGTAACAGATCAAGTTTCAATTTATTCCGCCATTCCAGAACTAAGAGCATTTTTGCTAGATATTCAACATCAAATTATTTCGAACGCACCTCATGGAATTGTGGTTGAGGGTAGGGATATCGGCACAGTAGTTGTTCCTGATGCGCAGTTGAAGATTTTTTTATATGCAGATCTTGAACAAAGAGCACTACGCCGGGAACGTGAGATTGCAGAAGATATCTCTGCATCTGATGTTGCACAATCACTAGTTAATAGAGATGAAATAGATTCAACAAGAAAAATTTCCCCACTAAAGATGGCAGATGATGCGTTAGAGATTGATTCAACTGCCTTAGACCTCCCAGAAGTTGTTGAAGTAATTTGGCAGTGGGCTAAAAGTCGTAAGTTACTTGGACTCCCGAAGGTTGCAGTTATTGGACGGCCAAACGTTGGTAAATCAACGCTTGTAAACCGCATTATTGGCCGCAGGGAAGCTATCGTTGAAGACACTCCGGGTGTTACTCGTGATCGCGTCAAGTACGAGGCTGAATGGAATGGGCGCACATTCTTATTGATTGATACCGGTGGCTGGGAAGTTAAACCAGAAGGTATTTCTGAGAAAATTACTGCTGGAGCAGAGCTTGCAATTGCAGAGTCAGATTTGGTGCTCTTTGTTGTTGACGCCCAGGTAGGAGCGCTCGATGAAGATGAATCTCTTTTGACCTTACTTCGTAAATCACATAAGAAAGTAATACTTGTTGCCAATAAGGTCGATGGCACTAGCGAAGAAAACAATGCTCATGCACTGTGGAATTTAGGTTTGGGAGAGCCCCGCTTTCTCTCTGCGCTGCATGGAAGAGGCAGTGGAGACTTACTCGATTTAGTTGTCAAAGAGTTGCCAGAAGTTGGAAGTGAACCCATTGATGATGGTTATAGGAGAATTGCTCTACTTGGACGACCTAATGTCGGAAAATCTAGTTTGCTCAATGCTCTAGCTGGTGAAGCGCGAGTATTAGTTGATGATGTAGCGGGAACAACAAGAGACCCAGTTGATGAACTTATTGAATTTGGTGGAACGACATGGCGTTTTATCGACACTGCAGGCATCCGAAAGAAAGCAAAGTTTGACAGCGGCACTGACTACTACGCAAGCTTGCGCACAGAAGCAGCACTTGAACGCGCTGAGGTTGCCGTCATAATCTTGGATGCATCCGCGCCTCTTACGGAGCAAGATCTAAGAATTATCACAATGGCCGAAGAATCAGGCCGGGCGATGGTTTTAGTTATGAATAAATGGGATCTTATGGATGAAGAACGACAGATCCAGTTTGAAAAAGAGCTAGAGCGAAACCTCGAGCGATATCCATGGGCTCAGAGAGTGAATCTTTCGGCAAAAACTGGTTGGCATAGAGATCGCCTAGCACCCGCTTTGCGGACCGCACTTGCAAGTTGGGAATATCGAGTCCCTACGAGCAAGCTCAACTCGTTCTTAGGCGCACTCGTCTCAGCTACACCACCACCTGTTAGAGGGGGCAAGCAGCCAAAAATTCGCTTTGCCACACAGGCAAGCATTTCTCCTCCTAAATTTGTAGTCTTTGCAAGTGAATGGGTCGAGCCAAGCTATAGGCGTTTTATCGAACGTCGCCTGCGAGAAGAATTTGGTTTCCAAGGCAGTCCGGTTGAAGTTGCGATCAAAGTGCGCGAGAAGGTAGAGCGTTCACGCAACGCATAGGGTAAATATGGAACTAAGTCGCAGAGAAGTTCTCACAATTCCAAATCTATTGACCTTTATAAGAGCTCTTGGAATTCCAATTTTTCTCTGGTTATTGCTCAAAGAAGACCTTCGCGGGTGGAGTTTTATAGTTATGGCTATTGGTGCATGGACTGATTACTTCGATGGAAAATTAGCGAGGTGGCTGGGTCAAGAATCAGAACTCGGGGCCATATTAGATCCCGCAATTGATCGTCTATATATTGCAGCAACAATCATCGGTTTAGCACTTAAAGATTACATACCTTGGTGGTTGGTGGTTGTGCTCGGGGCAAGAGATTTGTGGATGCTGGCAATGGTGCAAATTTATAGAAGTAAGACAGGGCGCGTATTCACAGTCACTTTTTTAGGCAAGGCCGCTACTTTCAATCTGCTCTATGCATTTCCATTCTTGCTTTTAGCTAGCCAATCAGCCTGGGGCAGATTTGCCCATACTTTTGGGTGGAGCTTTGCCATTTGGGGGATAGGGTTGTACCTTCTGACAGCTTTGAATTACTCTCGCCAAGCGCTTACGCAATCTAAGGAGCCTCATGTCTAATATCCCTGCAGAACTTCAATATTCAAAAGAGCATGAGTGGATCAAGAGTGAAGGTTCAAATTCTGCAAAAGTTGGAATCACAGACTTCGCACAAGCCGCACTTGGAGATATCGTTTATATTCAATTGCCAAAAGTTGGGCAAGAGGTCAAAGCAGGGTCTGTATGCGGGGAAGTTGAATCGACCAAAAGTGTTTCTGAAATTTTTTCACCACTCACTGGCAAAGTAATCGCTATAAACTCTGATTTAGAAAAGTCTCCTGAGCTTATTAATCAGGACCCATACGGTGCAGGCTGGATTGCCCAGATCGAATTCTCTGCAGCCCCTGGAGATCTACTTTCGGCTGAGGAATACACTCAAATTACGGGTTGATTTTGTCAGCGGGGATGAATAGTGTCAGCCTCTACTGTAGATCTAGATTCTTTGGAGGCGCATATGAGTGAAGCTCAAAGCCCTCAAGATCCTCAGAACCCTGAACTCACTTCAACGATTCACCTTTCAGCCCTGAGGTCCGTTCCCCGGCCAAGGCCCCTGGAAGAAATTTTTGAGTTACTTTCAACTCAAGAACGCGAAGTAGTCAGCCAACTTCCAAGAAATTCAGCAATGTTGATTGTAATTGCAGGCCCCAATAAGGGCTCTCGATTTCTGATTAATGATGTTGAGACCGTTCTCGGTCGCGATCCTGAAAGTGAAATTTTCCTAGACGATGTAACCGTCTCGAGAAAACACGCCAGGATATATCGCGTAGCAACTGGTGATTATGCAATAGCAGACCTTGGAAGCCTTAACGGTAGTTATGTGAATGGCACATCGGTGACTGATTCACGTTTAACCGTTGGTGATGAAGTTCAGATTGGAAAATTTCGTCTTACTTACTTTACGGGGAAGGGCAACGCATGAGCGTTCCAGCACGCGCTTATTTAAGCATCGGAGAAGTACTTGGAAAACTCCGCTCTGAATTTCCAGATATTACTATTTCAAAGATTCGCTTTTTGGAATCAGAGGGTCTCATCGAACCCCAACGAACTCCATCTGGATATCGCAAATTCACTGGAGGAGATCTTGAACGCCTCCGTTATGTCTTAGAAGCTCAGCGGGATCAGTACCTTCCCCTTCGTGTTATTAAAGAAAACCTTGACGCACTTGATCGCGGTTTACAGCCAGCAGCAACAGCAGGTGGGAGGCCAAAGCCCCGTATTGCAAGTGTCGATGGTGAACTAGCCCCTAGTCATTTTGCAGGGGAAAGCGATCTTCGACTTTCCCGCTCTGAATTACTTGAGTCATCAAATCTCAAAGAAGAGCAACTCTCTGAACTTGAATCATTTGGATTGGTGACTATTCGCGGTCGCTACTACGACGCAGATTCCCTCTCCATTTGCCGTACTGTTTCTGAGATTGCTGCATTTGGCATCGAAGCTCGCCATTTGCGATCCTTTAAGTCGGCCGCCGACCGCGAAGTTGGTCTAGTCGAGCAGGTAATTACACCGATCCTTAGGCAAAAAAGTTCTGATGCAAAAGCAAGAGCTGAAGAAGTTTCAAATGAACTTGCATCTCTATCTGTAAAGCTCCATGCAGCACTTGTCCGTGCTGGCCTTCACCGAGCTAAGTAGTTAAATCACATGAGCATTCCGGTTGAAGTTGTAGGCGTTCGTGTTGAGATGCCTTCGAATCAGCCAATCGTCTTGCTCAAAGAAGTCGATGGCATTAGATACTTACCTATTTGGGTAGGGGCAGTAGAAGCATCTGCCATCGCATTTGCCCAGCAAAACTTAGAACCATCACGCCCGCTTACTCATGACCTTTTTGATTCTGTACTTCAGATTTTAGATGCGAAAGTTGAAAGTGTAGAAATTACAGACCTTCGCGATGGTGTCTTCTTTGCAGAGCTTCATTTGCATGGGGGAGTGACAATCTCTGCCCGTCCAAGTGATTCAATTGCATTGGCTCTGCGGGCATCTGCCCCAATCTCAGCAAGTGCCGAGCTATTCACCAAGGCCGGGATTGAGATCCCAGATCAGGCCGATGATGAGGTCGAGAAGTTCAGAGAATTCCTTGATCAGATCAATCCAGATGATTTTGCTGGCTAAAAGGCTCCCTTCGCCTAAGCCTGAAGTAGGGGTTGAAGGTTTTTCGTGTCGGTCATTGTTTGCTGCCCTTGCTGGTCTTACCCTTGGACAATACCGAATCCCCTCGGTTTTCCCCGTAGAAGCGAGTACAAATGTCTGACTTGCCAACCACTAAGCCTGTAAACGAAATCGGCTATAGAGGAGCTACTGCGTGTGTCGCTGCCGGAATTACCTACCGCCAATTAGATTACTGGGCGCGTACTGAGTTAGTTGGCCCAAGCATTAAGAGCGCAGCTGGTTCTGGCTCTCAGCGTTTATATAGTTTTCGAGATATTTTGGTTCTCAAGATCGTTAAACGCCTACTTGATACAGGGGTTTCACTTCAAAACATTCGTACAGCAGTAGAGCACCTTCGTGGACGCGGAGTGTCTGACCTAGAGAGCATGACACTGATGAGCGATGGCTCATCCATTTATGAATGTACAAGCCCTGATGAAATCATTGACCTATTGCAAGGCGGCCAAGGGGTATTTGGTATCGCCATCAATAAAGTTTGGAGTGAAGTCGAAGGCTCACTTGCCACCCTCCAGGGTGAATCTGTGGCAGATGGCACACTGATTTCAACCAGTAATGACGAGCTTTCAGAGCGTAGAAAGCGCAAAGGCGCTTAAAACTCTTTATTCTTCCCCCATAGGCATATAAGTCCATTAGGACTTTCGCCAAGTAAGACCAAGGGGGAGTGGTGTCAATCAGAGACACGTTTGTCGATCGGCATATTGGGCCAGATGAGCACGAGATCGCTCGCATGCTCAAAGAGCTTGGTGCGAAATCATTAGAAGAATTGATTGCGCAAATTGTTCCTTCCAATATCGCAGTCTCTGAAAAACTCAGCGAACTAATACCTCAAGGAATTTCAGAAGTCCAAGCGATCGCAGAACTTAGGTTACTTGCAAGCAAAAATAAGGTTATGCGTTCATATATCGGAATGGGTTACTACGGAACAATTACACCTCCAGTTGTTTTGCGTAATATTTTGGAGAACCCTGCTTGGTATACCGCTTACACACCATACCAACCAGAGATTAGCCAAGGGCGGCTAGAGGCTATCTTCGCCTTTCAAACAGTAGTCTGCGATCTAACTGGTTTACCAATATCAAATGCATCAATGCTTGATGAAGCAACTAGCGCTGCTGAAGCAATGACACTTGCAAGGCGTGTTTGGAGTGGATCAGATGATGCATCGCTATTTATTGACACAGAACTACACCCTCACATTAAAGCTGTGATACATACACGCGCAAAGCCACTTAAAATTTCAATTATTGAAGGTACGTTAGATGAATTACAGACACTGTCTGCAGATATTTTTGGAGCAGTCCTCTCACATATCGCAACAACTGGGTCAGTAAAAGATCTTCAGTCTTCAATTGAATTCACGCACGCAAAAGGAGCCCTCGCGATAGTTGCATGCGATCTTCTTGCACTAACGCTTTATAACTCTCCTGGACATCTTGGTGCGGATGTTGCAATCGGATCTGCGCAAAGATTTGGTGTGCCTATGGGTTTTGGGGGACCGCACGCAGGGTTTATGGCAGTTAAAGAAGGACTTGAACGCTCACTTCCAGGAAGACTTGTTGGGCAAAGTATTGATACGCATGGAAATTTAGCTTTTAGACTTGCCCTTCAAACACGCGAGCAACATATCCGCAGAGATAAGGCCACCTCAAATATCTGCACAGCTCAAGTTTTGCTTGCTGTTATTTCAGGATTTTATGCAATGTGGCATGGCCCTGAAGGATTAAAGGCAATTGCGGGGCGGGTGCGAAGTAACACAGTCCTCCTTCGAAATACCATTAAGGAAATAGGCTTTAGCGTTAACGATGGTGAAATTTTTGACACATTTCTCGTTAGCGGCGTTGATGCACCAGCATTACATAAGGCCGCTCATGCCATAGGTATTAATTTGCGAGCAGTTGATGCTCAAAGCGTTGGAATTTCCTTAGATGAAACCGTAACCAATAGTGATCTGGAGGAACTAGCCTCGCTTTTTGGGGCTCAAAAGATTGCTAGATCATCTCCTGCAAAAGTCGTAGGGGAGCGAACAAGTGAGTATTTACGCCACGAACTCTTTAACTCACGCCACTCAGAAACTTCCATGTTACGTTATATCAGAGCCCTCGCTGACCGGGACCTCGCGCTAGATAGAACGATGATTCCTTTGGGTTCGTGCACAATGAAATTAAATGCAACAACAGAGATGATTCCTATTACTTGGCCAGAATTCTCATCGTTGCATCCATTTGCGCCTATCGATCAGAGCCAAGGCATTCGTACACTTATTGACCAACTCTCATCCTGGCTGCTAAAAATTACCGGATACGACGCTGTCTCTCTGCAACCAAATGCGGGTTCCCAAGGTGAATTTGCTGGATTACTTGCAATCCGTAATTTCCTTGACGCAAATGGTCAGCAAGCTCGAGATATTTGTCTAATCCCATCCAGTGCTCACGGAACAAATGCAGCAAGTGCAATCATGGCTGGCATGAAGGTTGTTGTCGTAGCATGCGATGAAGCAGGCAATGTTTCAGTAGATGATCTCAAGTCGAAAATTTCTGAATATTCACAAACTCTAGCGGCTCTTATGGTTACCTACCCTTCTACGCATGGTGTCTTTGAAGAGGCAATCGGGGAGATATGTGCTCTTATTCATGAGGCGGGAGGTCAGGTTTATGTCGATGGCGCAAACCTCAACGCTCTAGTTGGTTTGGCGCAACCAGGAAAGTTTGGTGCGGATGTTTCTCATCTTAATTTGCATAAAACATTTTGTATTCCTCATGGTGGCGGGGGACCGGGTGTTGGTCCAGTAATCGCGAGATCTCACCTTGCCCCATATTTGCCTAACCATCCACTTGATAGCACCGCGGGTCCTGCAACTGGTCCTGGCCCGGTTAGCTCAGCGCCCTTTGGTTCCGCTGGAATATTGCCAATTTCCTATGCATATATTCAAATGATGGGGGGAGCAGGTCTTACTAAAGCAACTCAAGTTGCAATTCTGTCCGCAAATTACATTGCTAAGAAGCTTGACCCGTATTTCCCTGTTCTATATAAAGGTCTCAATGGTTTTATTGCGCATGAGTGCATTATCGATTTGCGTCAGATCACCAAGGAAACTGGTGCAAGTGTCGATGACGTCGCAAAAAGGCTGATGGATTATGGATTCCATGCACCAACAGTGAGTTTTCCCGTTTCAGGAACCATGATGATTGAGCCAACTGAATCCGAAGACATCAGGGAGCTCGAAAGATTTATCAGTGCGATGATCTCTATCAGGGCTGAGATTTCAGATATCGAGCATGGGCAACTCTCGATTGAGGAATCACCGTTGCGATTTGCGCCTCATACAGATGCAGATTTGCTGCGAGAAAATTGGGATCGTAAGTACTCTCGAGAAGTTGCTGCATATCCACAAGGTGTTGACGCTGAAATAGGCCGTAGGGGCAAGTATTGGCCTACTACAGGGCGTATTGATGGCGTTTATGGGGATAGAAACCTGGTTTGCTCATGCACGCCGATCGAGGAGTTGGCCATCAACGGCTGATTTTCTTACTTTACATAATGTAGATTATCGGCGATTAAACAAGCGTGAAATACCAAGGCTTGTGGTCTTAATCCAAGCTTCAAAAACGATTCTCCCCGTCATTTTGGACTTTCCCCGAGATCTCTCGATGAATGTAATCGGCACCTGAGCGATCACCATCTGAGATTCATGTGCAAGTAAGACAATTTCAACTTGAAACCCATAACCGTGAGTTTGAATTTTAGTCTCTAAAACCTTTCGCACTAGTTGTTTGCTCAATACTCGGTATCCACTTGTGAGGTCTCTATATGGCAATCTGAGAACCATTGCTGCATATGACGTACCAAATCTTGAAATTGCCTTTCGATACCAAGGCCAATTGGCGACTTTCCCGCCTGGCATCCATCTAGTACCGACTACCAAATCAGTTCCATCGGAAGCATTGAGTAAAGACTCAAGCTCTGCCGGTAAATGGCTACCATCAGCATCCATTTCAATAACAAAGTCATAACCACGATCAAGTGCCCATGTGAAACCCTCTAAATATGCAGGTCCAAGACCTTCCTTTTTCGCTCTATGTAATACAAATAATTTCTGCGAAGTAAGTGAATCAGCAATTTGCCCAGTTCCGTCTGGTGAATTATCGTCAACAACAAGAATCTGGATATATAAATTTAGATCTTGCAACTGTGAAATTATATGCTTGAGATTTTCAACCTCGTTATATGTCGGCAAAATAACCAAAAATTTAGGCATCAACTACCAACCCAAAGCACTAATCATGCGGTCAACAGATGCACCTAATCCATAGTCATTCTTGTATTGATAGATCTCATCAAGACTTACTGGCTTCTTAGGCATATCTATCGACATTTGCGGTATTGCTACATCAAGAGCGCAATGCACCAACTTTGGAGCAATCTTGCAATAATCTTCACCTTCAATAAGTTTTTTTCGTAAAAGCGGTGTAAGTCTTTCATCTTCAGATTTAGCAGCAATAAGTGCTTCATCAAGTGTTAGAAATTGATTGGCAATGATTGCTGCGCCCTTTTCACCAATTCCTCTAACTCCAGGTAGCCCATCAGATGCATCTCCCCTGATCATTGCAAAAAGTGCATACCTATCCCCTGGTATTTGATAGCGCTCGGCCACCCAAGCTCGGTCAACTAAATCATGGTTAGAGATACCTTTTGCAAGATAAACAACTTTGACCCGGCGCTTATCATCGACAAGCTGAAAGAGATCCCGGTCTCCTGTCGCAACAAAAGTAGGGCCACGTTCTTTTGTTGCAAAAGTCGCCATAATGTCATCTGCTTCATAGTCATCCACACCAACCATTGGTATTCCAAATGCCTCAAGTACATCGAGAAGAATGGGTATTTGAGGTCCTAACGTATCTGGCTCCTCTTCATCACCTTCATCATCTAAACGGTTAGCTTTGTATGCTGGAAAAAGTTCTACGCGCCATGATGGGCGCCAATCCCCTTCTAAACAAGCAACAAGTCGGGAAGGTTGATACTGGGTAATTAGTCTTGATGTCATATCTAAAAACCCACGTATGGCATTTACTGGCATGCCCTCCGGTGAGACTAATGTGTCAGGCATTCCAAAATATGCCCGGTACCAAAGAGATGCGCTATCTAAAAGTAATAATGTCATGCGACAGCTCCCGCATAAGAAACAATTCCTCGGTCAATTCTCTTTAACGCATTATCAACTGTTTGAGATAGATGAGGTGACGCATTGCCAATTTGTCGTAGTAAATCAATGATCTGCTTCATCGAGCGAATGAAATCTCCCACAGTGAGTTCGGTGCCCTTGAGGATAGAGCTTAAGCTATGTCCACTGGCCCATCGGAATGCTGCCCAGCAAAACGCAAGATCTGGTTCACGCATTGGTTCAAGACGAAGCTCTCCTTCATCGTCATTAATTGCAGCCCATTTGTGGACCATTTCATTGAGTACTTCTTCGACCGCTCCCCTAGGAACTTTAGGCGATTCATCCCTTCTTGCCTCAAAAACTAATGCAGATAAGACAGAGACCATCTCGGGTCCATCTAAAGTATCAAACTTTCCATTCTTGATCATTTCAGCGATCAATAAATCTGTTTCACCATAAATTTTGGCAAGTAAATTACCCCACTCGGTTATTACTCCACCACTTAAATAGCCATATCTTTCCAACATGACCTGTACAAGATCAAATCGCCTAGCGATAACATCTGTTCTATTGCTGACTCGGTCTTCAAGTCCTTTGGTTTCTTTGCGCATCCGTTCTAGTTTTTCAGCAACCCGAGAATGATTTTCTCTATCCCCGCAGCTATGGCATGGATGAGAGCGTAAGGATCTTCTATGTTCGTTCAATTCTTCTTCAGCGAATAACTTCTTAGCTTTAGGAAGTTTTGAAAACGCCTTCTCTAAAGATTTAATTTCAGTACGAATTGCAGAATATTCTTCAAAATCACCTGAGTGGCATTGCATCTGTTCGCGGAGTTCATCAACAACTGATTCATTACGCTTAATTTGCCGTGCCAGGCCAACAACTGCTTTATCAGCTTGATATTGGGCAAAAGATGATTCCAATGATGTTCGAGCCCGCTCTGCGCCAAATCTAGAAATTAAGTTGATGGTCATGTTATAGGTCGGCTTAAAACTACTTTTGAGTGGATACGTGCGAGTTGAAGCTAGGCCGGCGGCTGATCCAGAATCAATATCTTTATTCCAGAGGATCACGGCGTTGCCTTCGATATCAATTCCGCGGCGTCCGGCACGGCCCGTGAGCTGTGTGTACTCCCCTGCTGAGACTGAAACGTGAGACTCACCATTCCACTTTGTTAGTTTCTCTAGTACAACAGTTCTAGCTGGCATGTTGATACCAAGTGCCAAAGTCTCTGTAGCAAATACACATTTGATTAGACCTTCTTGAAACAATTCTTCAACTGTCTCCTTAAATGAAGGCAACAATCCTGCATGGTGGGCTGCAATTCCTCGCTCAAGACCATCGAGCCATTCAGAAAAACCAAGAACAACGAGATCTTCCTCAGGAATATTTTCAGTTGCCCTGAAGACAACCTCCCTAATCCGTGAGCGCTCCTCGGCATTTGTGAGCTTAATACCAGACTTCACACATTGGTGCACCGCAGCAGAACATGCATTTCGAGAGAAGATGAAAACTATCGCTGGTAACAACCCCTCTCGGTTGAGTTTTTCAATTACCTCAGGTCTATTCATTTGAGGAACTCTTGCAACACTCGCACGGTCGCGATGGCCCTTATTGCCTCCATAATTACCACGAATTGATCTGTGGCTTTCCTTCTCAAGTCGGATGATTTCTGGGTTCACTTTTCCTTCATCAACAAATAGATCCAGTAGCCGATTTCCAAATAAAACATGCTGATACAGGGGCACAGGCCTATTTTCGCTAACAATGACATCAGTATTGCCTCGAACTTCATTGAGCCAATCACCAAACTCTTCCGCATTAGATACGGTGGCAGAAAGAGAAGCCACCTGGATGTGCTCTGGAAGGTGGATCAAAATCTCCTCCCAGACCGCCCCTCTAAACTTATCTGCCAGGTAGTGCACTTCATCCATGACAACAAATTGAAGCGTGTTCAAAGTATGTGAGTTTGCATAAATCATATTTCTCAGTACTTCTGTCGTCATAACCACAATTTGTGCTTCAGAGTTAATACTTGTATCGCCTGTGAGAAGTCCAACTTTATCTTCGCCAAACATCTCCTTTAAATCGGAGTACTTCTGGTTAGAAAGTGCCTTAATAGGTGCGGTGTAAAAACATTTCTTTCCTGTCTGCATTGCAAGATAGGCAGCAAATTCACCAACAATAGTTTTTCCCGCTCCCGTTGGGGCAGCAACTAGCACTCCGCGTCCTTCTTCTAACGAGTGACAACCACTGATCTGAAAATCATCGAGTGGAAAGTCATACTTATCAGCAAATTCCAAAGATTTTCTATGACCATTGCGTTTTCTCGCTTCTGCAAGTCTTTCTGCAGGCGTACTCATACTGTATAGACCAGAAGCTTGTATGGTGCGATAGAAACATGAACCGGAAGTTTTCCAAGGTACTCCCCATCAGCAAAAGCAATTGTCTGCCCTTGCAGTTCAAAGGAGGAAGCTCTTTCAAACTTAATCTTGGGATGGTTCACATGAGCACCAATAAAAACACGTGGGAAAACTGCAAGCAGTCTTGCCCGTGAGACTTTCTTTACATACATAAGATCTAACATTTGGTCACTCTGATCAGCATGGGGGCAGATTTTCATCCCTCCGCCATAATTAGAGCCATTAGCAACAATCACCATCATGGCTCTTTGTGTCAAGATCTTCCCGTCCCATTTCATCGAATATTCAAGCGATTTGAATAGTGAGAGCTCTGCAAGTACGGCTATCACATATTTGAATCTGCCCTTAACTCTCTTAAAATGATTTGCTCTATCATTTACGTGAGCATCAAAGCCGCTACTAAGTATCTGCACAAAATACTTTTCGTAGCCAGGCCCCTTGGCTAACCCAAGATCAATAACTTTTGGTTGCATGCGAGTGAGACTTGCAAATATATTTTCAACTGACTTTTTATGCATGCCAACGCTTTTAGCAAAGTCATTACCCGTCCCAGCCGGAATTGCGAGCAGAGTTAAGTTGTTATGCGATATGCGCTCCAGAAGGGCATGTATCAGCCCATCTCCCCCAACGGCTACCAGAGTAGAAAACTTCTGTGAACTTATTGCCTGGTCAACCTGTTTTAAAGAGTCGCTTATTGATGCACCAGAAACTTTATAAAAAGGTAAGTTCTTTTTCTGCAAGTAATCAACAACTCTCTCTCCTTCTCGGGCCCCCTTACCTCCCCCCGCAGATGGATTAATCACAACAAGGTAACTCATTGGGAATCCTTGCTCGCTTTGCGTTTGTCATGAAGTATGGCGATTGAGGCGGCTAGAAAATAAAAAATAACCATGGGGATCGCAAGTAAACACATAGTGAACGGATCTGCTGTAGGAGTGAACGCGGCAGCAAAGAGGGTAATGCCAAAAACAGCTAATCTCCATGGCTTGAGAATTGAAGTGCCTGAAATTACACCTGCAAAATTTAGACCAATTAAAAAAACTGGAAGTTCAAATGCGATTCCGAAAATCAGTATGAGCCTTAAAACAAAGTTTAGGTAGTCATCAAAACGGACAAGGTTAGTAAGGGTTGATGGTGTGAATCCCAATAAAACATGAACTGCAGTAGGCAAGATGTAGTAGCCAAGGTAGGCGCCAACTGCAAAGAAAGGTGTCGCAATAACCATGAAAAGCAAAGAATATCTTCGCTCTTTTCGATGTAAAGCTGGTGCAACAAATGCCCAAAGCTGGTAGATCCAAATTGGCGCTGACAAAATTATTCCAGAAATCAATGCAACGGTGATATGTAAATTAAGAGGACCGAGCACTCCATTGATATATAAAGTTCCACAATGGGTCGCGCCAGAGATGCGGGCACTTTTGAGATCACACACAGGCTTGGCTAAAGAATCAATGATCGGGTTGTAGAGAAACCAGCCGAGAACAGAAAGTATTAAAACTGCCAGACTCGAGCGCACAACTCTCTTACGAAGTTCGCGCAGGTGTTCTAGAAGTGGCATACGGCTACCATCAATAGCGGCCATAAATAATTCCTTTTACAGATCTATCCGAAAAAGGCCGGACTATTTCTTTGACTTTGGGTTTGATCCATTTTCGCCATCTGATTTCTTGCCTTCAGGACTCTTCATTTCATCCCTAAAAACTTTGAGGGATTTAGCAATCGACTTTGCAGAATCAGGGAGTTTCTTCGCACCAAAAAGCAGAACGAGCACAATGACGAGTATCAAAATATGACTTGGTTCCTTTAAAAACATGTTCTTATCCTATCTGCCTATGCCCTGAGCATACCCGTAAAGGCTCTTCATCGCCGATATGCGTGTGGTGAAAGCGGTAGCCAGTTCTGGTGGGCTTAAAACCTCAACGTTGCCAGGAATCCCAGTGAGTGTCCTGAGTAGCCAATCGGGATTAACAGCATTGAATGTGATCAGGTAATCCTCACCAGCACGACTAATTTCAGAAATTATTTCATGATGTAATTCACAGAAGAAAAACCCATACGGACCAATTTTGATCTCAGGTGAATATGTATCTTCTAGAGCAATCTGGTTAGCAGGAAGAGAGAATGGCTCTCCTATCTTTGCATCGCTAATCCTGTCCAATCTAAATGTTCGATACTCCGTACTCTCTGGATAAAAAGCATTGAGATAGCCAATTCCGTTACGAAAAATAAGTTCCTGAGGCCATACTTCACGAATCTGGGTTGAATCAGAAATGGCAGAATAATATGTAAAGATAACTGACCTTGTGCTGCGAAGAGCGGTATTAATTACTGAAGCAGTACTTCCCCCCACCACGGCTTCGTTTACAAGCACTCTGTTTAGCACATCTGTATCTAGCTTTGAGCTAATTCTTTCTGAGAGCTCCCCAATTGACTTCGCTTGCTCAGGATTTGATGCCATCTGTTTTAAAACTTGCAAGCCAAGAACTAAACTCATTGCCTCAATACTTGTCAGTGATCTTGGCTTATCTAGCACCTGAGGATCAACAACCTCAATAAACTCTGGATCTTCATAACTAATATCAAGTAACTCCAGATGTGAATACCCAGGTAGGCCACACATGTGAAGAAGAGATAGATCACTTGATATTTGAGCCTCTGTTGATGAAAATTCCTGCGCAATTTCACTAATGGAAAGACCAGGATTTGCAACCAAGAATGGAATAAGGTCTAACGCTCGTGAGACTCTATCGATTGCGGACTCAGGCATTATTCTTCTCCAAAATTCTTTCTAGAACACGAGCTCGCAGATCTGCCGGCTGATCCACGATCACATCAACTCCATGCCACAAAAGATCAGATATGAGAGCGGGAGAATTTTCAGCAGCAAATGTAATCCTGTCCCACTCTGCATCTATGTTCTCAGTATTGCCTTGTGCTCGATATCTCTGTGCCTTATTCGCCCTAGCCCTAATAACAACTGTGATCATCTCATAGCGGTTGAGCATTACTAAATGATCTCTGATTGAAAATTCTTTTGGCACAATAAATGTTTTGCCTTTGCCACTCAGCGCTAAATCACTAGAAATTCTTGACACACGAAAGACTCTGATCTCTGCCTTTTCCATATCCTGCCCCACTAGATACCAAGTTCCGTGCCAGAGGGACAACCCATAGGGGGCAAGGGTCCGTTTGCTTACTTTTGCTGACTCATATGTAAAGGTAAGTAATTTTGCTTCAGCGATCCCCTGCCAGATCAAATCAATATGAGGTGTCTCATTCTCAAAATTAAGCAGATTCGTAGCTAGGTGAGAAATATCGGTTTCTCCTGTTAAGGCCTGTATTTTTCTTAAAGCCTTAGATCCTTCCTGGGAGAAGAGCCTGTTAGTCCACAAATTTGCAGCAAGTGAAAGATAAGCAATCTGAGGTGGGGTAAGTTCTCCTAGATCAAGTTCATATTCATGTGGACTAATCCGGTAGCCAACTTCATCTTCAAATAAAGGGTCATAGCTTCCTACTTCAATATCTATACCTAGTTCACGTAGGTCATCTTTATCTCGTTCAAACATTCTTTCCATGGTTTCAGCTGATCCGGAATAGCCAGGAATTGATTCAAATATCTCAGACTTTGATAGATATCGCCGGGTAGCCAATAGAGCCATTACAAGGTTAATTAACCGTTCAGCCTTTGGGTCCGCCATAGTTCAACTCTAGGCCTTTGCTAGTATCTGCCAATCGCCATAGAGAGGCTAGAAATGAAATTTTCGTCAAAAGTTCACCGTCCTATAGCAGTTTTGGGCATATGCCTTATCTCTGTATTTGGGCTTAGCGCATGTGGAAAGGCAGCCGTGACCGATACCGTCATACCAACTGTTTCAGATAAGGCAGGCGTCGCGCCGACCGTATCGATGCCAACAGGCCGCGCCCCAACAACCTTGGTCACTAAAGATATTTTTGTTGGTAATGGAGCAGCAGCGGTTTCTTCTTCTACCGTGACAGCACAATACTTTCTTGAGTCGTGGAAAGATGGAAAAGTAATTCAGTCTTCATGGGATCAAGGACCTGCAACATTTCCGCTTTCAGGCGTTATTCCTGGATGGCAACAAGGTATCCCTGGAATGAAAGTTGGTGGACGTAGATTACTTATCGTTCCTCCAGAACTTGGTTATGGAGCCAATGGAGCAGGACCAATCGGACCGAATGAAACTCTGATCTTCGTAGTAGATCTAGTCGCAGTTAAATAGAAGATTCATCTTCTGGTAAACCGTAGGCGCCCTTTGAGGGGCGTCTGCGACGAAGTGGCGCACTTACTCCCGGAGCTAATCTTCGCGCCTGAATAAGAAACCCTGTGTGAGCAATCATCCTGTGATCTGGCCGCACAGCAAGTCCCTCATGGTGCCACCCTCTGACAAGTGATTCGCTACTCTCTGGTTCAGTAAATCTCCCAGAACTTTTAATCGCCTCAGCAGTTACTGAAAGCTGAGTCGTGGTGGCTACATAGGCAAGAAAAACTCCTCCGGGATGAAGAACTTCATCAGCTAGTTCAACGCATTCCCACGGTGAGAGCATATCTAAAACAATTCGATCATACTTTTTATTTCGATCAGCATCTTGTACAGACCCAATGGTCAGTGACCAGTTAGACGGTTCTCCTTTGAAGTATTCATGTACATTTTTTGTTGCAATCTCTGCAAACTCATCACGGCGTTCAAATGAATCAACAGAACCCTCCTGTCCAACAGCGCGAAGTAAAGAGATAGTAAGAGCGCCCGATCCCACGCCTGCTTCAAGCACATGGGTTCCTGGAGCAATATCTGCGAAACCAACGATGAGCGCTGCATCCTTTGGATAAACAATTGTGGCGCCTCGTGGCATGGAAAGTACGTAGTCCCCAAGCAAAGGTTTAAAAGCAAGAAACTTTAAGCCTGCCGTTGTTTCAACAACTGAACCTTGAGGAAGCCCAACGACAGCATCATGCACGAGCCAGCCTTTATGGGTATGCCACTCCCCACCCTCTTTAAGAGTGATCGTATGCATCTTGCCTTTTGCGTCAGTTAATTGCACTCGATCGCCATAAGCAAACTCAGGAGTCATTTTTTATCCTCAAACTGCATTGAAGTACTTCGCCTCTGGATGATGGACGATAATTGCACTTGTCGATTGTTCTGGATGTAATTGGAATTCTTCTGAAAGCTCCACGCCAATTCGCTCTGGCTCAAGTAACTGACAGAGTTGAACTTGTTGTTCAAGATCTGGGCATGCTGGATAACCAAAGGAATATCTAGAACCTCTATAGCCTTGATCTAAAATTTCAGTAATGTCAGGTGAATCTTCTGATCCGAAGCTCAATTCCTGACGAATACGTGCGTGCCAATGCTCTGCAAGTGCTTCAGTGAGCTGGACTGATAGTCCATGAAGCTCTAAGTACTCACGATAATTATTCGCTGCAAATAACTTAGAAGTCGCCTCACTCACAGACTGGCCCATAGTCACGATGTGAAATGCAACGGTATCAATCTCGCCAGACTCTTTACTTCTATAAAAATCACTTAGGCACAGTCTGCGATCTCGTCTCTGGCGAGGGAAACTAAAGCGAACTCTTTCTTTGCCTTTATCGGGTCCTTCGTGATGTAAAACAACAAGATCATTCCCTTCGCTATAACAAGGGAAATATCCATAGACAACAGCAGCATTGAGCCAACCTTGCGATTGAACTTCATTGAGAAGACTACGAAGGCGAGGGCGTCCTTCTGTTTCAACCATTTTCTCATACTCACCGCGAGCACCCTTGAGACCCCATTGGCCCATGAACAATGCGCGTTCATCAAGCATTCCTAAATAATCTGCAAGTGCAATACCCTTAACGACTTTTGAACCATAAAAAGGTGGGGAAGGAAGTGAATTGTTTGCTGCAACATCAGATCGTTCTGTGTCAACAATGAGGTCGCCCTCATTAATCACTCCACGAGTACGCACAGTTTTGCGTTCGCGCAAGGCTGGCAGCTCTGCGCCAGGAACGCCACGCTTCATTCCCATCATCGAATCCATGAGTTTTAATCCTTCAAAAGCATCCTTTGCATAGCGAACCGTTCCTGGAAACACGTTTGCCAAGTCAACTTCAACAAATGAACGGGTCAGAGCCGCTCCACCCAAAATAACAGGCCAACGGTCTGATAATCCCCGAGTGTTTAGCTCTTCCAGATTTTCCTTCATGATGACTGTAGATTTCACCAGCAGTCCACTCATACCCACGACATCAACATTATTTTCCGCCGCCGCATCAATAATCTGATTGATAGTCTGTTTGATGCCAATATTTACAGTTGTATATCCGTTGTTTGAAAGAATAATGTCCACTAGATTCTTGCCAATATCGTGAACGTCGCCTTTAACGGTTGCCAAAAGAATCTTTCCCCGGCCCTCATCATCAGTCTTCTCCATGTGCGGTTCAAGTATGGCGACAGCAATTTTCATTACCTCTGCGCTTTGCAGAACGAAAGGAAGCTGCATTTCACCCTTCCCAAAGAGCTCTCCAACAATTTTCATTCCACTTAATAAATGGTCATTAATAATTACTAAGGGCTTAATCCCTTTTTTCATAGCTTCTAGTAAGTCTGCTTCCAGACCTACCTTTTCGCCATCAACAATTCTGCGTTCTAAACGTTCTTCAAGTGGGAGCGCGGCAAGTTCAGCAGCCCTGGAGATCTTTGTCGAGGTGGTTTCAACACCATCAAAGAGGTCGAGGAAAACAGTGAGTGGGTCATATGTGCACTCCCCTGTTTCGTCATATTCACGTCTGTCATAGACAAGATCAAGTGCAACCTTGAGGGCTTTCTCTTCAATTCGAGCAATTGGAGTAATTTTGGATGGATGAACAATCGCTGAATCTAAACCTGCTTTTACTGCTTCAGATAGAAAGACTGAATTCAATACTATACGCGCTGCAGGATTTAATCCAAAAGATACGTTACTCACGCCAAGGGTAGTCTGCACTTCTGGATACTTTTCTTTAAGCTGACGTATGGCGTTGAGCGTTTCGATGCCATCTTTTCGAGTCTCTTCTTGCCCTGTAGCAATCGGAAAGGTCAGGCAATCAATCAAAATATCGCCAATATTCATATTCCACTTTTGAGTGAGTTCTTCAATTAACCGCGTAGCAACTTTCATCTTCCATTCCGCTGTACGAGCTTGGCCTTCTTCGTCGATAGTCAGTGCAACTACTGCAGCTCCATGTTCTTGGACCAAAGGCATGATGCGTGCAAAACGTGACTGCGGGCCATCTCCATCTTCAAAATTAACAGAATTGATAACACTGCGGCCTCCCAAATGCTCAAGTCCTGCCTTGATTACTGCAGGTTCGGTTGAATCCAAGACGATTGGTAGCGTAGAAGATGTTGCCAGTCTTGATGCGAGTTCTTGCATGTCTTTAACGCCATCGCGGCCAACATAGTCAACAGATAAATCAAGCATATGTGCACCATCGCGGATTTGGTCACGAGCAATTTCAATACAGGTTTGCCAATCTTCGGCAAGTAGTGCATCCCTAAAAGCCCGTGAACCGTTTGCATTTGTGCGCTCACCAATAGATAAATATGTTTTATCCTGGCGAAAAGGTACGAACTGATAGAGGGATGATGCTCCGCGTTCTAACTCTGGGTTCCGGACAACGATTGTTTCTCTACCGAGCCGGTCCACAACAGCCTTCATATGTGCTGGGGTTGTTCCACAGCATCCGCCAACTAAATTAACACCATAATTTTTAGTGAAGTCGGCAAGATATTCGGCAAGCTCATCTGGGCCAAGTGGGTATTCCGCTCCGTTTGCTCCAAGGATTGGTAGGCCTGCATTTGGCATAACAGAAATTTGAGATTGTGAACCCTTACTGAGTGAGCGTAGATGTTCACTCATTTCTGCGGGACCTGTTGCGCAGTTCAAGCCAATGAGATCAATATCAAGTGGTTCAAGAGCGTTAAGTGCAGCTCCGATTTCAGAACCTAAAAGCATTGTGCCAGTAGTTTCAACTGTTACTTGTGCGATTAGAACTATATCCCGATCAGAGTCTTGAATTGCTTGCCGTGC
>CAIUAO010000082.1 GCA_903897155.1 uncultured Actinomycetes bacterium
AACCGAACTCACACCTGAAGAGCGTTTGCTGCGTGCAATCTTTGGTGAAAAGGCTCGCGAAGTTCGCGATACATCACTGAAGGTTCCTCACGGTGAATCAGGCAAGGTCATCGGAGTCTCACTTGCAGAATCTGATGATTATGAATTGCCAGCTGGTGTAAACCAAGTTGTTCGTGTTTACGTGGCTCAAAAGCGCAAAATTCAAGATGGTGACAAGCTTGCTGGTCGCCACGGTAACAAGGGTGTTATTTCCAAGATTCTTCCTCAAGAAGATATGCCATTTTTGGAAGATGGAACCCCAGTTGATGTTGTCTTGAACCCACTTGGTGTTCCAGGACGTATGAACGTTGGTCAGGTTCTTGAAACTCACTTAGGTTGGGTTGCTAAATCTGGTTGGAAACTTGAAGGCAATGAAGATTGGCAGAAGGATCTTCGCGAACATGGTTTCGCTGATGTCGCTGCCGGTTCAAAGGTTGCTACTCCTGTATTTGATGGCGCTAAAGAAGAAGAACTTATCGGTCTTCTTGGATCAACACTTCCAAATAAAGATGGAATGCGTTTGATCGGTGCAAACGGTAAGGCGCAATTATTTGATGGCCGTACTGGTGAGCCTTATAAGCAGCCAATCACAGTTGGATATATGTATATCTTGAAGCTCCACCACTTGGTTGATGACAAGATTCACGCACGTTCAACTGGTCCTTACTCAATGATCACCCAGCAACCATTGGGCGGAAAAGCTCAATTCGGTGGACAGCGCTTTGGTGAGATGGAAGTTTGGGCACTTGAAGCTTACGGAGCGGCGTATACCCTCCAAGAGTTGCTCACAATTAAGTCAGATGACGTTCTTGGCCGCGTAAAGGTTTACGAGGCAATCGTTAAGGGTGAAAACATCCCAGAACCAGGTATCCCTGAATCATTCAAGGTGCTTGTGAAGGAAATGCAATCACTCTGCTTGAACGTAGAAGTTCTTAACAATCAAGGTATCGCAATTGAAATGCGTGATACCGATGAAGAAGTGTTCCGTGCCGCCGAAGAGCTAGGTATCAACTTGTCACGAGTTGAACCCAGTTCAGTAGAAGAAGTGTGAGGAGAGAGATAAATGTTAGATGTTAATTTCTTCGACGAACTACGTATCGGTCTAGCGTCAACAGACAATATTCGTGAGTGGTCATTTGGTGAGGTCAAAAAGCCTGAAACCATCAACTACCGCACACTCAAGCCAGAAAAAGACGGCCTCTTTGATGAGAAGATCTTCGGACCAACTCGTGACTGGGAATGTTATTGCGGTAAGTACAAGCGTGTCCGATTCAAGGGCATCATCTGCGAACGTTGCGGCGTTGAAGTAACACGCGCAAAAGTTCGTCGTGAGCGCATGGGTCACATCGAGCTTGCAGCTCCTGTTACTCACATTTGGTACTTCAAGGGCGTTCCAAGTCGCTTGGGTTACCTACTTGATCTTGCACCAAAAGATCTAGAAAAAGTTATTTATTTCGCCGCTTACATGATCACTGAAGTGGATACAGAAGCTCGCGCTGAAGATCTCGCTTCACTTGAAAAGCGTCTTGCATCAGATATCAAGAAGATTGAAACACGACGTGACAATGATCTTGATGTTCGCTCAAAGAAGCTAGAAGCAGATCTTGCTGAACTAGAAGCAGCTGGCGAGAAGGCAGATGTGAAGCGCAAGGTTCGCGAAGCTGCTGAGCGTGAGCTCAAGGCAACTCGTGACCGTGCTCAACGTGAATTAGATCGCCTGGATGCAGTCTGGACTCGCTTTAAGAACTTGAAGGTTCAAGATCTTGAGGGTGATGAAGGTTTGTATCGCGAAATGCGCGATCGTTATGGTGTTTATTTCAAGGGAGATATGGGCGCAGCTGCAATTAAGGCTCGTCTTGAAACCTTTGATCTTCAATCTGAGTATGTAAAGCTCACTGAGCTTTCACAGACTGGTAAGGGCCAGAAAAAGACTCGTGCGATTAAGCGTTTGAAGGTTGTCTCTTCATTCCTTAATACTCGCAACAAGCCTGCTTCAATGGTTCTCAACGCTGTTCCTGTTATTCCACCAGATCTTCGCCCAATGGTTCAGTTGGACGGCGGACGCTTTGCGACATCAGATCTCAATGATCTTTATCGCCGCGTTATTAACCGTAACAACCGTTTGAAGCGTCTTGCTGATCTTGGTGCACCAGAAATTATCGTGAACAATGAAAAGCGCATGCTGCAAGAAGCAGTAGACGCACTCTTTGATAACGGTCGTCGTGGTCGTCCAGTAACTGGCCCAGGTAACCGTCCACTTAAGTCATTGTCAGACATGCTTAAGGGTAAGCAAGGTCGTTTCCGTCAGAACTTGCTTGGTAAGCGCGTTGACTACTCAGGTCGTTCAGTAATTGTGGTTGGACCACAACTGAAGTTGCACCAATGTGGTCTTCCAAAGCAGATGGCACTTGAACTCTTCAAGCCATTTGTGATGAAGCGCTTGGTTGACCTTAACCATGCACAGAATATTAAGTCAGCAAAGCGCATGGTCGAGCGTGCTCGTCCTGTCGTGTGGGATGTATTGGAAGAAGTAATTGCAGAACATCCAGTACTTCTTAACCGTGCTCCTACCTTGCACCGTCTTGGTATTCAAGCTTTCGAACCACAATTGGTTGAAGGTAAGGCAATTCAGATTCACCCACTCGTATGTACAGCGTTTAACGCCGACTTCGATGGCGATCAGATGGCTGTTCACCTTCCACTATCTGCTGAAGCGCAAGCTGAAGCTCGTATCCTCATGCTTTCAAGTAACAACATCTTGTCTCCAGCATCAGGTCGCCCAATTACCTCTCCTACGCAGGACATGGTTCTTGGTCTCTACTTCTTAACATCACTTCGTGATAATCAAGTTGGAGAAGGCCGTTCATTCTCATCAATCTCTGAAGGCTTAATGGCTTTTGATCAAGGCAGCGTTTCGCTACAAGCCCCAATCAAGATCCGTTTAGATCTCAACGGAGAATCTGTTGTGAAGGAAACAACCCTTGGACGCGTATTGTTCAATGAGATTCTTCCTGATGACTTCCCATTTGTTGACTATGACGTAACTAAGAAGCTACTTGGTTTGATCGTTGATAACCTCGCTGAAGGTTATCCAAAGGTCACTGTTGCAGTTACTTTGGACGCTCTTAAGTCACTTGGTTTCTATTGGGCAACTCGCGCCGGTGTAACAATCGGTATCGAGGATGTTGTCACACCAGGGCGTAAGCGTGAGATCTTGGAAGGCTATGAAGTTAAGGCTGACAAGGTTCAGTCACAATACGAAAAGGGATTGATTACCGATGACGAGCGTCGTCAAGAATTGATCGAAATCTGGACAAATGCGACCGCAGAAGTAGCCAAAGAGATGGAAGATAACTTCCCTAAGACAAATCCTGTATGGATGATGGTCTTCTCTGGTGC
>CAIUAO010000083.1 GCA_903897155.1 uncultured Actinomycetes bacterium
ATGCCTGGCTGGTCCTTACATTGAAGGCTGACGATGAGATCCATCAGAGAATTCTATTGCAGGTAGACTGATGCTATGAGCGAGTTCATCCCAAGTAAGACAGCGGAAGAATCACAAGAAGATGCTGCTGAAATTCAAGCCGCAAAAGATCGCGATGCTCAAATTGCTGCAGATAAGCCACCACATCACGAGTAATAATTAATTACTCGCTCTGCGCAGGTTTAGGCGCTGGAGTCGCAGCAGGTTTTGGAGTCTCTGCTTTTGGAGTACTTGTTTTTGTAGTGCGTGAATCAGTTTTGTAGAAACCTGAGCCCTTGAAAACAACACCCACATTTGAATAGACCTTACGAACCTCACCCTTACATTCTGGGCATTCGGTGATAGCAGCATCAGAAAAGGACTGAACTGCCTCAAATTCATGGCCACAAGCCGAACAGGCGTATTCATAGGTTGGCATAGGAGTAAGTGTAAAGAAGTGAGAGGATTAGCTCTAATCGAGGAGATCAAGGAGTGAGTTCGTGCGTGTGAGAATGGGAATTGCAGCAATAGCGATGACAGCTTTGTCGCAGATTGGCTTCATGCCTAGCGTTCTAGCGAATTCATTAGTTTCAACTTCTCCAGTGATGGGGGCAGTCTTAAGCGTTGCTCCAAATGCAGTCTCTGTTTCTGCAGCTGTATCACTTTTAACTGAAGGCAATAGCATTTCGGTAACTGACCCAACAGGTAAGCAAGTTGATGATGGCTCGCTCACGGTCAGTGATATGACAGCTGTTATTGGCGTTAAGCCCCTGACTGCAAGTGGAATCTACACAGTGAACTACACACTTCTAAGTGAAACAGAACCTCCGCTGACTGGTTCATTTACATTTTTGTTTAATGGGCCTCCATCTATCTCATCACCAAGTACCTCAGCTGCGCCAACACCTATTCAAACTTTGGCGTCAAAGCCAGCCGCATCAAACTCATCCGCAAACCTTTTTGTCATTATTTTGCTAGTAGTTGCAATTCTCGTTGGATTGTTCTTAGTTTGGTATGCACGTCTGATATGGAATGACTCAAAGAAATTGCGTAAGTCAAAGGCGGCACCCACTCGCGTGGCTAAGCGCAGCAGCAAGTAACTCCATTGATTCATCTCTTCTCTTTTACTTCACAGGTAAGCCACGGGCATGTAATAACATCAAATGCGGTTGTGCAACCACTTATCCCCCTTGTGAAAGATCTCAATCTCATTGCAATGATCTTCGCTATTGGGTTGCTCTATGCTGCAGGATTTCTTCTTACTGAAGTAAAAGGTGTACTGACTTCTGAAGGCATACGTATCCGAAACCTTGCTCGCTTTGCAACCTTAGTCTGGCTTGTTACTGCCGTAGGTGGGGTCTTTATAGAAGTAGCAAATTTATTGGGCCAAGGATTTTTAGACGCTTTCAATGTTAGCGTGGACCTAGAATTCTTATTCCAGACCTCTCTAGGCAGGGATTTTCTTTTCCAGATAATTGTCGGAGTTGTCCTACTTATTTCACTGGGAAGAGTGAAAAAGGTAGGGGGAATTTACCTAGGTCTCATAGCGACTCTTCTTGCTTTGATCATTCCGATTTTTCAATCACATGCAAGTAGCGCAGGAAACCACGGGCTTGCAATCGGATCACTGATCTTCCACGTTTTATTTGTTTCACTCTGGGTGGGAGGCGTCATTGGATTACTGGCAATTGCCCCGAGCGAGCGAGAACGTTCTATTACTCGCTTTAGCTCACTTGCCATGTGGTGCGCAATCATTGTTGGAGCTAGTGGAGTAATAAGTGCGTGGACGAGACTGAATTTTCTATCAGCCTGGGGATCACTCTATGGGGTACTTGTTATCTTAAAGATTGCACTTTTTGTGGTGCTTGTATTTATTGGAAGCAAACACCGTAAATTTATTATGACCAAGCTCACCGGCACACAGCAAGTATTTAGACTTCTTGGCAACGAAGCGCTCATAATGATTGAAACCGTTTGTATCGGGGGATTACTTTCTACAACGCAACCACCACTTTCGCAAGGCACTGTGAATCAAACAACTGATCAAATAGTTTCCATTACGGGACTGCGGATGCCAGATGCTCCAACTTTCTGGAGAGTGATGAGTGCATATGTGCCAGATGCAACCGTTATTGGAGTGCTACTTGTCATGACTGCTCTTTATGTGAAAGGCGTACTGGTACTTAGTAAACGTGGTGATAAGTGGCCGGTAGGACGCACGGTTGCCTTTGCTTTAGGAGTTGGCGGTGTTGATTATGCGACAAGCGGTGGTTTAGGTGTTTATGCACATTTTGCTTTTTCTTATCACATGATCGCTCATATGGTTTTAGGAATGATTGCCCCTATTGGGTTTGTTCTAAGCGCGCCTATTACTTTGGCACTTCGCACCCTTCCGCAAGGTCGCACAGATAAAGAACGTGGCTTACGTGGCACTCTGATTGCGCTCATTCACTCTCGTTATATGACGATCATGACGAACCCCATCGTTGCCCTAGCAATCTTTGATGGTTCTCTCTTTGCACTCTACCTGACCCCGCTCTTTGGAACCTTAATGAAAAGCCATAGCGGTCACCTCTTTATGGATCTGCACTTTTTACTTGCTGGGTATTTATTCTTTTATGTCATTATTGGAATAGATCCAAACCCTCGCAAGATTCCACATATTGTTCGCATCATTATTCTCTTTGCTGCCATGAGTATTCATGCATTCTTCTCTATTACATTGCTCTCTACCTCCACATTGATTGATGGCGGATATTTCACATCTCTTCACTCGCCGTGGGTGGTAAACCTTCTAACAGATCAGCACACAGGCGGAGCAATTGGCTGGGCAATGGGTGAGATTCCAATTTTGATTGCACTTGTTGCAACATTTATTCAATGGGTAAGAGATGACTCAAAAGAATCCAGGCGTAGTGATCGTGCTTCAGATCGCGCAGCTGCAATGGGAGAAGATGATGAATTAGCTAAATACAATAAGTATTTAGCACAGCTAAACCGCAGAGATGAGCGCTAGAAGCGAACAATAATTGTGGGCGTTGCAGCAGCGCTTACTTTTTTATCGTGGGGTTCATGGGGCAAGTTCTCACTCACTAGCTCTGGTCCATAGATCATCGCGATACTCCACACATTAAATGCTGAGAGCGCAGATAGTGCGCGATCGTAAGAGCCGCCACCTTGTCCTAAACGATTACCCCCGCGATCAACTGCAAGTGCAGGCACTATTACTACATCGATGATGGATAGATCACTTATTGCTGGACCTACTGGCTCCATAATCTTTCCGCGCTTTTCCAAAATACTGCTAGCACCACTCCACTCGATCCACTCAAGGCTGTTATCGGCAGCTACTCTGGGTAGGAGCACTCTTTTGCCGCTATTTATTAAAGAGAGATTGAGATCTTTAGTCTCTGGCTCTAATTCATATGAGATGTATGAAGCAATTACGTGGGCTCTTTGAATTTCGGCGCAGTTAGAAACATGTAGCCAGGTGCTGGGGATGTAACTCTGCTCACGTTCTTTTCGAAATTCTAAGCGCAGCTCTCTCTTCTGCTCTGCTTCCATGGGATTACCTTAGAGAAGAAGTAGGGTGGAGTTGTGGATTTAGAAGCGGATTTATCGATGATCAGCGTGAAAGAGATGCTCACACAACTCCTTGAGATCTCATCTCCGCTTACCCCTTTTGATATGCCTTTATTAGATGCTCATGGCGCAACACTTGCTGAAGATATTTACGCAGGAGAACGTTTAGTACTTCGTAAAGGCTCACGTATTCGTTCTACTCAAATTGGTTTAGCGGCATCAATTGGTCTAGCGAGTTTGCCAACACAGCCTCATCCACGTGTTGTTGTTATTTCAGCGGGAGATGACCTCGTTGAACCGGGCCAAAAACTTGAGACAGATGATGATGAATTTGAGACTAATTCATGGATGCTTTCAACTGCAGTGAAGGAAGCAGGGGCTGTGGGTTACCGAGTTCATGCAATTCCTGAAAACCATGCTCAACTTAAAGATGTTATTGAAGATCAGTTAGTCAGAGCTGATCTTGTTGTTATTAGCGGTGAGAGCAGGGATGGGTCATTTGATTTGATTGAATCTGTACTGCGTGAACTTGGTGACATTACTAGCGTCACTCCCAGTATTGAAGGTACATCAAGCCATAACTTTGGAACAATTGGGCCAGATAAGGTTCCGGTTATTACTTTGCCAGGAGAGCCAATCGCAGCATTTTTATCATGTGAAGTATTTGTGCGCCCGATGATTAGAAAGATGCTTGGAGTTTCAAATATTTTTCGCCCAACCATGAAAGCTAAAATTACCGCCGATGTTCAATCAGCAATCGGGGTCACCTCATTTGTTCGAGCCACGGTGCATAGCAATTCAGGTGAGAGCACCGTGACTCCACTTGCCGATCAGGCAGAGCTTTTTACTCTTTCCGATGCTCACGCCTTAATTGCCATACATGCTGATTCTCCCGGCGCTCTTGCGGGGGAGAGTGTGGAAATAATGGTTCTAGACCGTAGCAATTAGAATTAATTTAACTAGTATTTATTCATGAACGTAAGCTGGCCGGTAAAAATTAACGACCATGAACTTTCGCTGCAACCAATCCGCAGACGTGATCAAAAGCGATGGTCTGAAGTTCGCAGAATTAATAGTGAATGGCTCGGCCCATGGGAGGCAACGCGTCCGAAGGTGGATAGTGAAGGGCCGCTTCCAACATTTGCTCAGATGGTTCGTCACTACAACCGCGAAGGGAAAGAACTTCGCCAGCTTGCACTTGCAATATGGATTCATGAAGGTGGAAAGAATAAATTTATTGGGCAGATCACTCTGGGAGGCATCGTCTTTGGTGCCTATAGGGGAGCTCATATCGGTTATTGGATTGATCAGCGTTATGCCAATCGTGGCTATGCAACAAGGGCGGTAAAAACCCTGACCCAATTTGGATTCAATGAGTTGCTCTTGCACCGTATTGAGATCAGCATGAGGCCAGAGAATGTGGCATCGAAAAGAGTTGCTGAAAAAAGTGGGTATAAATTCGAGGGAGTTCGTGAACGTTTCTTGCATATAGATGGTGATTGGCGCGATCACTTGACCTATGTTGCAGAAAACCCTAAAAATTTAAATTAGGACATAGCGCCCAAATCCACGCTTTTACCCCTGACTACCTTTATCGTTACATTCCATGGCGTCGGGTCTTATCTACCTCATCATCCTTGGCATGTGGGGTGCTTACTTTCTCCCGCGCTGGTTGACCCACCATGATGCATCAACAGGCCGAGCAACTGAGAGATATAAAAGCGCAATGAAAGTTGTTGCATCAACTCCTAACATTCCAGAGCCAATTGATGCTGATAAGAAAAGACAAACTTTGCTTGTGAGACGAGTAATTTTTGGAATACTGTTCACTGCATTTGCTGCAACATCAGGTGCTGTGGTCACAGGAGTAATTACAACTTCTATACTTTTAATTCCAACAACAGCGTTTGCAATTTATCTTATTAATGTCAGGCGCCAAGTTGTCGCAGCGCAACTTAAAGTAAGACGACTGCGCGCACTTCAAACTATTGCAACTGCTGAAATCAAACTTGATCCAACTGTTCGTATTTCACTTGGTCACGAAGTCCCTGAGTCATCTCCAGAACATTGGATTCCACTTGCTGAAAGGCCTGACACCGCAGGAATAACAGTTATTCCAAAAGATCGCGTAGCAACACAAGGTGGTTGGTCTCCTGTTGCAGTGCCTAAACCAACATATGCAACTGCGCCAAAGGCTTTCACGCCTAAAAGAATTATTGACCTTACTGTTCCAGGGCATTGGAGCGCAGAGCAAGAGCGTCAGCAAGTGTTGGAAGTCGCAACGCGAGATGAACTCTTTGATCAAGAGCTTGCAGAGCAGGCAGCGCAAGCACGGGATATTGCTTCTAACCAATAAGCTTCTAACGAATAGCTAGATCCAAGAAGGCAGCCACATCATGCTTGACCAGTGGCTATAGGAAATAATTCCGCCTGTAAAGAGCGGGAAGAAATATAAGAAATTCAGAACAATCAGTGCGATAAATCCATATGTAGCATAACGGCGTACCTGAGGTGTATTTCCATCCTTATCTGGTTCAAGGAACTTTGATAAGACAAAGACAATAATCAAAATAATGAATGGCTCAAAAGCGATTGCATAGAAGGTAAAGACCGTGCGCTTTTGCCAGGCAAACCACGGCAAGTAACCAGCAGCAAGACTAAGTAGTAGCAGAATATTTGTGCGCTCTCTGTGGGTAATCCAATAACCAAAAGCAATGGCGATAGCAATGACGCCCGCCCACCAGAGTAGAGGCGTACCAAGTGCAAGAACTTCTTGCGAGCAAGCTTTTATTCCGCAACCAGATGGTGTTTGATAGAAAAATGATGTTGGTCTTCCCATAACCAGCCAACTCCATGGATTAGCAGAGTAGCCGTGTGGGGTTATCAAGTGTGTATGAAAGTAAAGAATCTCTGAGTGGTAATGCCACCATGAGCGAATTGCGCTGGGAATGAAATCAAAGAAACCACCGCTATGTGTCTTAGCCCAATTTCTGTCATATCCAGATAAGTTAGAAAACCATCCAATCCAGCTCGCTATGTATATAAAGGCGGGAAGAAGAATGTATTGAGTAAAGCGCACATGCGCTTTCTCTCTTATTTGGCTGTTTCTGTAATCAATATAAAGAACATAGAGAAGGTATGCAGCTATGTAATAGACCCCGCTCCACTTTGTTGCGGCAGCAAGTCCGAGAGATATCCCGGCAAGAGTATGAGCGCCTCTGAGAAGAAAATAAAAGGCGAGCAAGGTAAAAAACATAAGAAAGATATCAAGGAGAGCGGTTCTAGACATAACAAGGTTTAAACCATCGGCGCTCATGAGAACTGCTGCTGTAAGACTTAGGAAGTAATTATGGAAGAGTTCTTTAGCAACATAGAAAACAAGCACGATAGATGCTGTGCCAATCAGAGCAGCTGCGATTCGCCAACCAAACTCATGAAATCCAAGAAGTTTGATCCCTGCTGCGATCACCCACTTACCGATAGGTGGATGAACAATAAATTGAGCGAGATGAGTTTTTGGATCTATTTCAACGCCGTGGTGCAAAAGTGAATTCGCATTTTGTGCGTAATAGACCTCATCGAAGACGAAGCCCTTTGGGTACTGCAAATGCCAGAGTCTAAAGATCAAAGCAACAAGAGCAAGGCCCCCTACGGACATGCGCTCATGAAGTTTGGTCACTACCAAAGCCTAAAGCCTGCGAGAATTAGCCAATGCTCATACTCGCCTGCGCCCCCCTGGGAAATCCAGGTGATGCAACTACGCGCTTGCGTGAAGTGATTGTGAGCGCGAAATTTATTGCAGCAGAAGATTCTAGAAAGCTCACTCGCCTTGCTCATGATCTTGGAGTTGTTTATACCGGCAAAGTCATCTCATACTTTGAAGGAAATGAAAGCGAGCGTTTAGTTCAGCTGACAGAAATTTTAGAATCAGGTGAAGATCTTCTCGTTATTACAGATGCTGGCGCTCCCGGAGTAAGTGATCCTGGTTACCGCTTAATTAGAGTAGCGATTGAAAAAAATATTGAGATAAAAGTATTACCGGGGCCATCTGCTCCCGTGACCGCGCTTTTGTTATCTGGAGCTCCTACAGATCGTTTCTGTTTTGAAGGCTTTACTCCGCGCACATCTGGTACACGCAAAGCATGGTTTGAAGATTTAGCTGAAGAAGAACGTACGATTATCTTTTTTGAAGCGCCTCATCGCTTGAAAGAATCACTCCTGGATGCTTGCGACGTATTTGGCAATGAGCGCATGGGCGCGATCTGCCGAGAGATGACAAAGACCTACGAAGAGACAATTCGAGGGACTTTAGGCGAGCTTCTTGCATGGAGTACTGACCGAGAGATTTTGGGTGAGATCACTGTAGTTCTTCATGGATTTGATGCGAGTAGCAAGAGTTATAGCGGTGATGAATTAGTCAGCATGGTTCTAGCACGTGAGAGTGCTGGTGAGTCACGCAAGGATGCGATCAGCGCCGTTGCAAAGCAGTTAGATCTGCCCAAGCGCCAGGTATTTGATGCTCTGGTTGCTCATAAGAGTGCAGATAAGATCTGAGTATGAGTTCTGGCGGAGATTCCAAAGCGTTCTATTTAACGACGCCTATTTATTATGTAAATGATGCCCCGCATATCGGTCATGCCTACACAACAGTTGCTGGAGATGTTCTTACCCGCTGGCATAGACAGCGTGGTGAAGACGTTTGGTTTCTCACTGGCACAGATGAGCATGGTGAGAAAGTATTAAATACAGCAAATGAAAATAATGTCTCACCCCAAGAGTGGTGTGACAAACTTGTTGAAGATAAGTGGAAGCCAAATTGGCGGGCTTTAAATATTGCCAATGATGACTTTATTCGTACGACAGAACCGCGCCATATGGAGCGTGTGCAGAAGTTCATGCAATTGCTTAAAGACAATGGGCATATTTATGCAGGAAAGTTTGAAGGACCTTATTGCGTAGGCTGTGAAGAATTTAAGTTACCTGGGGATCTTGATGACGGTAAGTGCAAGGTGCATGGCAAGCCCGTCAAGATGCTCTCTGAAGATAACTGGTTCTTTAAGCTCAGCGCCTTTATTCCTCAACTACTGAAGCATTACAAAGAAAATCCAGAAGCATGTCAACCAGAGAGTGCTCGTAATGAAGTTGTTGCCTTCTTAGAAGGAGGAGTGCGCGATCTATCAATCTCTCGTTCAACATTTGATTGGGGAATTCCTGTTCCTTGGGATACAGACCAAGTTATTTATGTCTGGTTTGACGCACTCCTCAACTATGCAACCGCAGTTGGTTTGGGCGATGATCCGACAAGTGAAGGCGGTAAGAAGTTTGCAAAGACATGGCCTGCTGATGTGCACTTAGTAGGTAAAGATATTTTGCGCTTCCACGCTGTGATCTGGCCTGCGATGCTCATGGCAGCAGGTGTGCCAGTTCCTCGAAAAGTATTTGCTCATGGATGGCTCCTTGTTGGAGGAGAAAAGATGAGTAAGTCAAAGCTCACAGGTATAGCGCCCTCTGAAATTACTGATCACTTTGGTGTTGATGCATTCCGCTATTACTTCTTGCGCGCTATTCCATTTGGCAGCGATGGCTCATTTTCTTGGGAAGATATGTCAGCTCGCTACACATCAGAGCTTGCAAACGACTTTGGTAATTTGGCGTCACGTTTGATTGCCATGATCGAGAAGTATTGCGATGGCGCTATTCCTGCAGTTGCACAAGACGCGGGTCTTGCCACCGCACTTGCCGCGACCGTAAAGAAAGCCGACGATGCAATATGTGCGCTAGATTTCCAAGGCGGAATTGGCGCAATCATGGAGTATTGCAAGAAGGTCAATGGTTATGTGACCGAAAAAGAACCATGGGCGATGGCAAAAGATCCTGCAAATACCGCAGAACTCAATAAAGTTTTATATAACACAGCAGAAAGTGTTCGCGCTTTGGCTGTTTTGTTGCATCCAGTTATGCCAGAGACAACACAGAAATTGTGGGAATCACTTGGCGCAGAAGCAACAATGGGAGATATCGCTCAGCAGCAAATCTCATCTGTTGCGACATGGGGACAATTGCCTACTGGCTCACGCGTTATAAAAGGCGCAGTTCTCTTTCCACGTTTGGAAGAAAAGTCAGAATAGATGGCTGATCGTCACACGTTAGATAAAGAACGTGCCGATGCACCTACCCCGGCTGCGCTCACCCGCAGATGTATTGATGCCCATGCGCATATGGAATTGGTTACAGAATCTGAACCAGATTCTAAAGCGGTCGCTGATCTATTAGAACTCTGTGCAAGTGTTGGCGTTGATCGTGTTATGCAGATTGGCTATTCAGCAGAGCAATCTGCTTGTGGCGTTAAAAGCGACGAAAGTTTACCCGGAAAAGTTTTAGCAGCAGTTGCGCTGAAACCCAATGACGCACCCGTCGTTGACGATTTAGAAGCTGATTTATAGATCATTGAAGAGCTAGCAAAGCACCCCCGCGTGCGTGCAATCGGTGAAACGGGTTTGGATTTTTTCCGCACAGAACCTGCATTGCAAGATAAGCAGCTCTATTCATTTAAGAGGCATATCGCTCTTGCTAAAGAAGTGAATAAAGCTCTCGTTATTCATGATCGCGATGCCCATAGAGCAGTTCTTGATACCTTGCTTGAAGTAGGGGCACCTGCAACAACAATCTTTCATTGCTATTCAGGAGATGCCCACATGGCCGCGGAATGCATTGAAGCAGGTTATCTACTTTCTTTTGCGGGGACTGTGACATTTAAAAATGCACCTGCACTTCGCGATGCTGTAAAACTAGTGCCGCCGCATCTACTACTCGTTGAGACCGATTCACCATTTCTTACTCCGATGCCTCATAGAGGATTGCTCAATACTCCAGCACAGATTCCAAATATCATCCGTTTTATTGCTGATGTGAGAGATGAGAGCGTTGATTATCTCTGTGATGTTGTCACGGAGAATGCTCTTCGAGTCTTTGGAAGTTTTGACTAATGGCTACTCTTCTTGGCGCAGCAGAGATACGCGAAATTGCAGAGCGCATAGGCCTAAAGCCAACAAAGAAGCTAGGACAGAACTTTGTTGTGGATGCCAATACCTGCAGAAGGATTGTTAAAGCAGCTGATGTAACAAGTGCTGATGTTGCTCTAGAAATTGGTCCTGGAATTGGTTCTCTGACACTTGCCCTCCTTGAGGTAGCGCGCGAAGTGATTGCTATCGAGATAGATGACAGACTTGCAGGAGAGTTAGCGAATACTGCAGCAGCACATGAGTTTGATACCGCCCGCTTGCATGTGATGAATGAAGATGCAATGACTACAGAGTCACTTCCAAAAGAGCCAACAGTTTTAGTTGCAAATTTGCCCTATAACATTTCAGTTCCAGTACTACTTCACTTTTTAGAGAAATTTCCTTCTATCCAGCGCGGTGTTGTGATGGTGCAAAGTGAAGTGGCAGATCGTTTAGTAGCAAAGCCTGGTAGTAAGAACTATGGATCCCCATCTGTGAAAGCAACATGGTGGGCAGATCTCTCATCTGCTGGAACTGTAGGTCGATCTATTTTTTGGCCAGTACCTAACGTCGATTCATCACTCGTGAAATTCATTCGCCATGCACCAGCAGGTGATGAAGAAAAGAGAGTACAAACCTTTAGCGTGATTGACGCCGCATTTGCTCAGCGTCGCAAGATGCTACGAAGCGCCCTGGGAGAACTCTTTGATGGAAAGGCGAGTGAATCAATTGCCTCTGCTGGAATTGATCCCACCGTTCGAGGAGAGGTCTTACTCCTTGGTGACTTTATGAAGATTGCCAATACGCTAGCCATATGAAGCTCAGCGGTGTTGTCGTGCGGGTACCTGCAAAGGTAAACCTGCAACTCTCTGTTGGCCCGCTAGGAGCAGATGGCTTCCATGAAGTAACAACAGTCTTTCAAGCTATTTCACTTTACGATGATGTCACGGTCAAGTTTGGTGAACCTGGAACGGGAATTGTTCTCACACTTTCTGGACCAACATCTGCCGGAGTTCCTGTTGACTCAACTAATTTGGCATATATGGCAGCCCAACTCATGATTGATAAGCATGATTTAGATTCTGATCTTTCGATCCATATCAAAAAAGAAATTCCTGTTGCAGGAGGAATGGCTGGCGGAAGCGCAGATGCTGCCGGAGTCATTGTTGCAATGGATTCCTTATTTGAGCTTGGGCTTTCAAGGGATGGAATGGAAAAAATCGCAGCAGAACTAGGAAGTGATGTTCCTTTCTCTATTACTGGTGGAATAGCCATTGGCAGAGGTAGAGGAGATGAGATCACACCGGTACTAGCTAGGGGAAGTTATCAGTGGGTTCTTGCGATGTCTGCTCAAGGTTTATCTACTCAAGCTGTTTATGCAGAGTCAGATAGATTGCGAACAGGTTTAGATATTGCAAGACCTCAGGTTAGCGACCAAATGCTTCAAGCACTACGTGCAGGAGATGCTGTTGCATTAGGACAAGCGCTCTCCAATGATTTGCAACCTGCTGCATGTTCACTTCGACCAGCGCTTCGTTTAGCTCTTGATGTTGGAAATGATTACGGAGCTCTTGGGAGCATTGTTTCTGGTTCAGGACCAACTGTTGCATTTTTGGTTGAAGATGATGAAAGAGCATTGGATTTAACAGTTGCACTCAGCGCAAGTGGCGTAGTTGCAGGGGTAATTCGCGCGGGCGGGCCTACTCATGGGGCGCGAGTTGTAGAAACACTCTGAGATAAGGGACAATTCAGGTTCCGCCATTGTGTAGTGGCTAGCACATGGGCCTTTGAAGCCCAGGGTCCAGGATCGATACCTGGTGGCGGAGCAAATATCCGCCAGAGATGAAGGGGGTAGTAATGACAATAGATCTAGTCATTGTGCTCGCTGCTGGTGAAGGAACGCGTATGAAATCTTCCACACCAAAAGTTCTACATAACATTGCAGGTCGCTCAATCATTGATCATGTACTGGGGGCAGTAGAGCCACTAGGAGCAAAAGAACTACGCGTTGTTGTTGGATCAGCCCGTGAGGCAGTGGAAGCTCATGTGAAAGAAGTTGCTCCGAAAGCAAAAACTATTTTCCAGTCAGAGCGCAATGGAACGGGCCACGCCGTTCAACTTGCCCTCGAAGGCGCACCAGATAAAGGAAGCGTTTTAATCCTTGCTGGGGATACTCCTCTGCTTCGCAGTGAAACCCTAAAAGAATTTGCTCATGCTCACATCGCTTATGAGTCACACGCATCTGTATTAACTGCAATCTTGCCTGATCCATTTGGATATGGACGCATCGTGCGCGGGGATACCGGTGAGCTCTTGCGTATCGTTGAAGAGCGCGATGCAAGCACAGAGGAAAAAAGCATTGATGAGATCAATACCGGTGTCTATCTCTTTGATATCGCATCCCTCAAGAGCGCCATCACAGGGCTTAAGAGCGCTAACGCACAAGGTGAGCTCTATCTCACCGATGTCATTGCACTCATCAAAGATGGAGGTTCTGGTGTTGCCGGAATCTTGTCCAATGATTACACCGAGACTTTAGGTATTAATGATCGCTCCCAGTTAGCTGAATGCGCAGCAATCATGCGCGATCGCATCAATGATGACTTTATGAGGGCTGGTGTGAGCATTATTGATCCAACAACAACGTGGATTGATTTTGGTGTTCAGATCGAATCTGATGTGACGATATTTCCAGGGTGCGCTATTTCAGGGGCAACCCATATTGCTAGCGGAGCTTTCATTGGCCCTCGCACAACGCTTCACAATGTGAAGGTAGGGCGAAAAGCGAGCGTCCTTGAATCATGGGCAGCAGATTCAGAGATCGGCAGCACTTCCGTTGTTGGTCCGTTTAGTTATTTAAGACCCGGGACTATCTTGGCTTCTAACACCAAGGTCGGTGCTTATGTTGAGACTAAGAATGTGACTATTGGCGAAGGATCTAAGGTGCCTCATCTGTCCTATGTGGGCGATGCAACCATCGGCACAGGAACTAACATCGGGGCAGCGACAATTTTTGTAAACTATGACGGTGTTGAGAAGCATCACACGACAGTTGGAAATGATGTCCGCATTGGAAGTGACACGATGTTAGTTGCGCCAGTCACAGTTGGCGACGGGGCATATACCGCCGCAGGCTCTGTTATTACAGAGGACGTGCCTGCCGGCTCAATCGGAGTTGCTAGGGCAAAACAGAGAAATGTCCTAGGGTGGGTACTGAGAAAACGTAAAGGATCCTCTTCGGCCACATCGGCGGAAAAGGCCGGAGCACAAGACGTAAAGTCTGCGAAGGAGGAATAGCCAGTGAGCGAACTTCGACTGAGCTCTGAGAAGCGGTTAAGGATTTTTACAGGCCGCGGATATCCAGAACTCGCCGAAGATGTCGCTGCAGAACTTGGCATTCCAATCACACCAACATCAGCATATGACTTTGCTAATGGTGAAATATTTGTTCGATTTGAAGAATCGGTTCGTGGTTCAGATGCATTTGTTATTCAAAGCCACGCCGCTCCTGTTAATAAGCAAATTATGGAGCAGCTCATCATGGTGGACGCCCTTAAGCGCGCATCTGCTAAACGCATCACAGTAGTTGCACCGTTCTATGGATATGCCCGTCAAGATAAGAAGCACAGAGGCCGTGAGCCAATTTCAGCGCGTCTTATGGCAGATCTCTTTAAGACGGCAGGTGCTGATCGTCTGATGGTTGTCGATCTTCACACATCACAAATTCAAGGTTTCTTCGATGGTCCTGTCGATCACTTATTCGCGCTACCTCTTTTAACAAATTATGTAGGAAGCAAAGTTGATCGTTCAAAACTCACGATCGTCTCACCTGACTCAGGACGCGTGCGCGTTGCTGAGCGTTGGTCAGATATGTTGGGCGGAGTTCCCATCGCTTTCATTCACAAAACTCGTGACCCACGGATTCCAAATGAATCAATAACAGGCCGCGTCGTCGGTGATGTGAAGGGAATGACCTGCGTAGTCATCGATGACATGATCGATACTGCAGGAACTATTACTAAGGCCGTTGACGCCCTCTTTGAAGATGGCGCAAAGGAAGTAATTGTTGCCGCCACCCACGCGGTTCTCTCTGGTCCTGCGGTAGAGCGTTTGAAGAATTCTCGGGTGAGTGAAGTTATTGTCACAAATACTCTGCCAATCCCTGAGGAAGCTAAATTTGACCGTTTGACCGTGCTCTCGATCGCTCCACTACTTGGCCGGGCAATTCGGGAAGTCTTTGAAGATGGCTCAGTCACAAGCCTCTTCGACGGCCATTCCTAAAGCCTGAACTCTCAATTTGTAAATCTGCCCTCCGATTCGCTAACCTAGCGACTCGTTCCGGCGAGGGATAGAAATATCCGTAATCGACGGGTTCTCTCTTGGAACGTGATGTGTCCGTTTATTAAGAGCAGAGAACCTGAAGGAGCAAATTAAATGGCCGAGATAACAATCAACGGCGCCAAGCGCACCAACTTTGGTAAAGGTGCATCACGTCGTGATCGCAAGGCTGGTCTTGTTCCTGCAGTGATTTATGGTCACGGTGAGAATCCACAACACGTCTCACTTCCTGCACGCGAACTCGGAACTGCTTTGAAGTCTTCTAACGTCCTGCTTGATGTCGTATTTGAAGGAAAGACAGAGCTCACACTTCCAAAGTCAATTACTAAAAATGCATTGACTGGAATTCTTGAGCATATTGATTTAGTTATCGTTCGCCGTGGTGAGCGCGTAACCGTAGATATTCCAGTTCACACAACTGGTGAGTTTGATAAAGATGGAATTCTTGAGCACGTTAACAACACAATTGCTGTTGAAGTTGAAGCAACGTCTATTCCACAGTTCCTTACATTGGATCTTGATGGACTCGGTGTTGGTCAGAGCCGTTATGCCAAGGATGTTGTTCTTCCAGATGGCGTGACACTTGTTTCTGATCCAGATATGGGTGTTGTTCACTTATCTGAGCGTTCAGCTGCTGTTGAAGAAGTACCTGTGGTTGCTGCCGTTGAAGGCGCAGAAGGTGCAACAGATGCTCCTGCTGCTGACGGCGATGCTGCGAAAGAATCAACAGATAAGAAGTAGTCTTTTTTCATGGCTGATCGCTGGTTAGTTTTCGGACTCGGAAACCCCGGCGATCAATATGCCAAAACCCGTCACAATATCGGGCAGATGGTCATTGATTACATGGCTGCTAATTCTAAATTTTCAACACATAAATCTCGTACTCAGATCGCAGATATTCGAGTTGCTGGGCAAGCTCTCACCCTCGCTAAATCTCAGCTCTATATGAATGAATCTGGCGCACCATGCAAAGCGTTAGCTGATTTTTATAAAATTGCTCCAAGTAATCTCATTGTTATTCATGATGAATTAGATATCCCTTTTAACACAATTCGCGTCAAGCTTGGGGGCGGAGATAACGGCCATAACGGACTCAAAGACATCACAACACATTTTTCTGGCCCAGATTATTATCGTGTGAGAATGGGAATTGGCCGTCCAGTTGGCCCAGGAGATCCGGCTGATTTTGTTCTTAAGCCTTTTACATCAACGGAGAAGAAAGATGTAGAAGACTTAATTGCTAGGGGAGCACAAGTAGTTGAAACACTTATTGAAAAAGGGTTAGAAGCCGCTCAGCAAGATTTCAATAATAAGTGAGTACAAAGCCGGCTAGCACTTCATGGCTTCCAGCTTTTATTATTCTTGGAATTACGTGGGGAGCTTCCTTTCTCTTTATTAAGTGGGGATTGTTCACCCTCACATCTGTTGGCCTTGCCTTCATGCGAGGCTTCATTGGCGCAGTAACACTTATTATTTATTGCTTAGTAACCAAGATGCCTCTTCCAAACAAGCTTGCCCATTGGGGCCATTTAGCAGTTGTGGCGGTTTTTCTTAATGCTGCTCCTGGCTTTCTCTTTGCATATGCTGAAACACATGTCAGCAGCGTGATGGCAGGTTTGCTTAATGCAACAACGCCTCTCATGACAGTGCTTGTTGTGAGCGTTGGCTTTAGAGAGCAGAAGATCAATATCAACCAGATGATTGGTGTTGTCATTGGTTTTGCTGGAATTGTTTTAGTAACAGGGGCCCTCACTGGCTTAAGCAGTAGTGACTGGAAGGGAATTATTGCTCTGCTCTGCGCAACATTCTGTTATGGAATCTCTATGCCTTATGCGAAGAGGCATGTGGCACATCTTAATTATCCTGGTCCTTCACTTGCTGCTGCTCAAGTAACGTGTTCAGTGATACTGCTGGCACCGATTGCATTGGCTGTTGGAATTACTCATAACCCGTGGAACAGTAAATCGATCTGGGGAATGCTTATTCTGGGTGCTATCGGAACTGGCTTTGCCTACATCTGGAATTACAAGGTAGTCAGAGCTGCCGGAAGTGTTGTTGCAAGTACTGTCACATACATAACACCGGTCGTAGCAACTATTTTAGGGATTTGGCTTTTAAATGAGTCATTTGAAATCACACAACTGATCGGTGGAGCACTGGTGCTTTTATCTGCGGCGCTGGTTCAAAAACGCATTGCGCTCTTTAAATCAACCAGTATTTCTTAAGCCAGCAGCAACACCGTTAATTGTAAGAAGCAGCGCGCGGCGAAGAAGTGGATCAGGGTTTGCCGAGGCACGTACTTGTTCTAGTAGTGAAATTTGCAAAAGATGCAGTGGGGCAAGATATGCATCTCGAATGGTGAGAGTTCTGGCAAGAATTGGTTGATCGCCCAAAATTTCATTCTTCTTTGTGAGTAACTTGATCTCCTCTTGTGTGAGAGCAAACTCTGCTTCGATCGTATCTAAGAAGTGATGCAGTGAAGGATCTGCAAGGCGCGTGACGTATTTGCGAGCCATAGCAAGATCAGTCTTTGCAGCAGTCATTTCAACGTTGGAGATAAATGTGCGGAAGAAATGCCAGTCCTTCAGCATTGTTGTTAATACATCCCCGTGACCGGCAAGTCGAGCAGCTTTAAGTCCTGAGCCCACACCAAACCAGCCAGGAACAATCTGGCGAGATTGTGTCCATCCAAATACCCAAGGAATTGCGCGCAGAGATCCAAGGCCACCTGCAGCATCTGGTCTGCGAGATGGACGTGAACCTAAGAACATATCTCCAAGTTGTTCTACAGGAGTTGAAGCATAGAAATAAGCAGGAAGATCTGGATGATCAACAAGCTCGCGATATGTTTTAAATGAATGATCACTGACAACATCCATGCACGCACTCCACTTGGCAAGATCTTCGGGGGATTGGCGAGGGGCACGATTGAGAATAGTTGCTTCAAGGGCAGCGGCAAGTGAAAGCTCAACGTTCTCTCTGGCAAGTGCGGGAAGAGCATATTTATCGCTGATGACTTCACCTTGTTCAGTCATCTTTACTTGGCCATCGATAGATCCCCATGGAAGAGCAATGAGCGCGTCATATGTTGGACCACCACCTCGTCCAACTGAGCCGCCGCGGCCATGGAACAAGCGAAGCTTCACGCCATGTTTGATTGCAGTGTCACGTAATTTTCTTTGGGCTTTATGGATCTCCCATTGCGATGTGGCAATACCAGCATCTTTATTGGAATCTGAATATCCAAGCATGACCTCTTGAATATCTCCGCGGTTCTTCAGAAGCTTTCTGTAATCAGCGTTAGACAAGAGCGCATCTAAAATCGTATCTGCAGCGCGCAGTTCAGCAACAGTTTCAAGAAGAGGGGCAAAGCCGATCTTTGCACGATCAGGGGTAATGAGCCCTGCGCGCTTTGCTAATTCAACTGCTGCAAGGACATCTTCATGAGATTTGGTCATAGAGATGATGTATGTCTCGATGACCTCTGGCCCAAATTTTTCAATCAGATCGTTGATAGCTGTAAATGTTGCGATAGTTGCAGCTGCTTGCTCATCCACCTTTTCTGGGTGTGCTGCAATCTGAGCAAGTGCATGATGGTGAGCATCTGAGTGCTCACGAACATCCATCGTTGCATGGGTAATACCAAAGCTAGAGACTGCGCGGATTAGACGTTCAAGATGTCCATGGGCAATGAGCTCACCCTTATGAGTCAGAAGTGAATCACGCATCATCATCAAATCAGCTAGCAGTTCAGCGGTGTTCTTATAGTCACGTCCTGGCGCATGAGGAGCACCGGCACTATGGCGACGCTGGGTCAAGATCAACTTGTGGCGAATTGCCGTTGCCTTCATGCGATAAGGCTCTTCAACGTTGAGACGCTTAAAACGGTCTTCAATCTCTGGAAGGTTTGCTAGATCTGTTGCAACAGATGTTTTTAGCTCATCTGATGCTCCTGCAATACGGGTAGAGACAGACAGCGCCTGACGCAAAGGATCAAGTGAGGTGAGCATTGCGCGAATGAAGTGACCGACTTGAAGGGTGATCGCAGATTGGGTGACAGATGCAGTGATATTTGGATTTCCATCACGGTCCCCTCCGATCCATGTTCCAAAAGATAGCGGGCGAGATGTAGGTTCAATCTTTACACCAAGGCGCTCAAGTTCGCGCGCAAAGTCATCAAGAACTGTTGGCACAGTAATAACAAATAAATCATCTAGGTAATAAAGAGCATTCATGGCTTCATCAAGGGGCTCGGGTCTACCCAAACGAAGCTCATCGGTTTGCCAGAGCAGATCAACTGCTTCGGCTAGGCCGCGCTCGCGCTCATTACTTTTTTTATCATCAAGTAGTTCAGCGATGATGCCAAGTTTGCTCAACACTGAACGGCGAGCTGCTTCAGTCGGGTGAGCAGTAAACACAGGTCTAACAGAGAACTCTTGCATCCACTGAGCAATATCTTTTTGTGTGAAATCTTTATGCTCAGATTGCGTTTTGAGAATGTTATCTACTGCGCGGGAAATCCATGATCCGCTCTCTTCTCGTTCCTCACTAAGAACTCTGGCGCGGTGCACTTGCTCTGCAACGTTTGCAAGATTGAAGTAAGCATTAAATGCGCGCACTAATTGCACGCTGTCTTTCACATCAAGATTTTTAAGAATTTCTTCGGCCCCGCCGCTTCTCACTTCGCGGCGAACCGACTCAACTAAATCTAAGAGATCTTGGCCTTCTTGGCGGACCAAACTTTGCCCAAGTAAATCTGCAAGCTTGCGCACATCACTTCGAAGCTCTTGGTCATCACGATCGATGCCGCCCGCATTTGAGGCTTGCTTATCTTGCTGGGTCACAGGTGTAATTCTGCCATCTCTTGGGCGCGCTAGAATTCAATTACATCTTCACCCCCGTATCCATTGGATTCGGGGGTATTAGCCGTTATGGAAGGAGCGTTGTGAGTACTCAAAACACTCTTATTAGCGTTTTCTCCCACATTAAGATCGATCAAAGCGCGCAAAATGTAGCTGCCATACCTTCTGCAACAGGACTCTTACTGGCCCAGCGCTCTTTAACATCTCCCCTGCTCGTTGTCTGCTCATCATCAAGGAGAGCTTCTGAAATCATCGATGAGTTAGATACATATCTAGGAATTGGCTCAGCCGTTGAATTTGATCCGTGGGAGACCTTGCCTCACGAAAAACTGAGTCCAAAATCTGACACAGTAGCCAAGCGCGTGAAGATGTTGACCGATCTTGCTGCACATAAAATTATTATTACTTCGGTTCGTGCGCTGATTCAGCCGATTAATAAAGCTATAACAGAAACTGATCTACCAAGTCTTTCAAAAAATAAAAAGATCTCTATGCAATCGCTTATCGAAAATATTGAGCTCTTTGGCTATAACCGTACCGATCTTGTTGAACGCCGCGGAGATTACGCAGTACGAGGGGGCATCGTTGATCTTTTCTTGCCAGATGCAGATCACCCAGTACGTATTGATTTCTTTGGTGATGAGATCGATGAACTTTCATGGTTCACAGTTGCCGATCAGAGAACATTTGAAGAAGTCCGCCAGAGCCTTGTGATTTACCCGTGCAGGGAAATACTGCTCACAAGTGATGTGAAAAAACGTGCCTCCTATCTTGAAAGTGAATTTCCAGAAGTGGCGCAGATGGCTCACAAACTTGCCCAAGGGATTTACGTTGATGGGATGGAATCTTTACTTGGGGCGCTATCAGGTGAACTTGTTTCACTTATTGATCTTCTGCCTAAGGGTTATGAAGTCATCACGCTAGATGCCCCTCGCATTACATCTAGGGCTCTTGATTTAATCATGACGAACAAAGAGTTCTTAGAAGCATCATGGTCAAGTGCTGCAATGGGTGCAGATGCACCAATAGATCTGAGTGAACAACTAGAACGCGGGGGATATTTTGAGTTAGCTGATTTACCCGGTTCATCTTCGTGGTCATCTATTGATCCATATGTCAGTGATGCTGAGCAATTAGGTAAAGCCCAAGTATTTCGCGCCGTGCATACATATGGGGGCAAAGTAGAAGAGGTGATTGCCGATACAAAGAAGTG
>CAIUAO010000084.1 GCA_903897155.1 uncultured Actinomycetes bacterium
ATTCGGAAGATTTCCCAAATCTCATTGGGTAAAGCCGGTCTTCATATAAGTTCTCAACCTGCCGGAGTAGATGGTCTTTATCTCCAGTGTTATGAATAATCGCATCAGCGATTGCCTCTCGCTTCTCATCACTTACTTGAACTTCTAACCTCTTAGTAATTTGAAAATCCTTCATGCCTCGTTCCAACAAGCGTGTTCTACGTAGCGCCTCAGGAGCGCTTACTGTGATCACAAATTCAAATGGGTATTCATTTTTGGACTCAACCAAAAGAGGTATCTGGCTAATGAGAATTGAGCCACTCTCTAGTTCGCTCACTGTAGTATCAAATTCTTCGCGAATTTTTGGGTGCACAATAGCTTCTAAATCTAGGCGAGCATCGGGATTGCTAAAAACAATGTCCCCCAACTTTCTGCGATCAATATTGCCTTGGGAGAGAATTTCATCTCCAAAGCGCGCAATAACTTCATCAAAACCTTCAGAACCCCGCTCAATTACATCACGAGCAATCTGGTCAAAATCTAAAACTTGCGCACCAAGTTCAGCAAAATACTCGGCTGCTAGGGATTTTCCTGAGCCAATTCCACCAGTCAATGCAACGAGTAACACACACATAAGCCTACCTAGTTGCTGGAAGTATTCGCAGTTGAGCGTATTGCGGGGAGAAATGGAAAAGGCCCCGACCGAAGTCAGGGCCTTTAACTCTAGGTTTTAGGCTTCGGTTAAAGTTTCGACTGGAGCGTCTGCTGGTGTAGCGGCAGCATCTGCAGCTTTCGCTTCTGACTTTTGCTTCTTGTGAGCCATGAATCGTGACTGAGCTTCTGCGTATTGACGCTCCCACTCTTCACGTTGGGATTCATATCCAGGACGCCATTCTTGGGTATCTGAGTCGAATCCTTCTGGATAAATGAAGTTACCTTGTGCATCATAACGAGCAGGCATTCCATATTGAGTTGGATCGAATGCTTCGATTTCAACTTCATGACCTTCGTTAGCTTGCTTAAGTGAAAGAGAAATGCGGCGTCGCTCAAGATCAATATCAATAATCTTTACAAACAACTCATCGCCGACTTGAACAACTTGCTCTGGGATTTCAACATGGCGTTCAGCCAACTCTGAAATGTGAACCAAGCCTTCAATTCCTTCAAAGACGCGAATAAATGCGCCAAATGGGACAAGCTTTGTTACTTCACCTGGAACAACTTGATTAATTGTGTGTGTGCGAGCAAATGCCTGCCAAGGATCTTCTTGTGTCGCCTTAAGTGAGAGCGAGACGCGCTCACGCTCAAAATCAACTTCAAGAACTTCAACAGTAACTTCATCTCCAACTTCAACCACTTCACTTGGGTGATCAATATGCTTCCATGAAAGCTCAGAGACGTGAACAAGGCCATCTACGCCACCTAGGTCAACAAAAGCACCAAAGTTAACGATTGATGAAACTACGCCTGAACGAACTTGGCCCTTTGTGAGCTGGTTAAGGAATGTAGTGCGAGATTCAGATTGTGTCTGCTCTAAATAAGCTCGACGTGAAAGAACTACGTTATTTCTATTCTTGTCTAATTCAATAATGCGGCATTCAACTTCTTGACCAATGTAAGGAGTGAGATCACGTACGCGTCGCATCTCAACAAGAGATGCAGGCAGGAAGCCTCGAAGGCCGATATCTACGATCAGGCCACCCTTAACAACTTCAATAACCATACCTGTGACGACTTCATCACGCTCTTTCTTTCCTTCAATATCTCCCCATGCGCGTTCATATTGTGCGCGCTTCTTAGAAAGAATCAAACGGCCTTCTTTATCTTCTTTCTGCATCACGAGTGCTTCAATACGATCGCCAACCTTGACGAGCTCTGAAGGATCTATATCGTGGCGAATAGAAAGCTCACGGGAAGGAATAACACCCTCGGTTTTATATCCGATATCGAGCAAAACTTCTTCTCGGTCTATCTGAACAACAATTCCAGAGACCAGATCTCCATCGTTGAAATTTTTAATTGTGCCTTCAATTGCGGCAAGGAAATCTTCTGCTGAACCAATATCGTTAATTGCGTGTTGAGTACTCAAGGGGCTCCGTAGGGATAGAAAGTAGTAGGGACAGGGACGTGTTGAAGGGCTAAATGTACTTAACCTCTTATTGAGGGTCAAACTCGCTGCTAGAGTCCACATCATGCGCGCTTATTTGGATGTGCTCCGCAACAAGAGGGCTCGTCACATGATTATGGCCGCTTTCCC
>CAIUAO010000085.1 GCA_903897155.1 uncultured Actinomycetes bacterium
CACGGAAGTTGGACATGTTTAGTCGGCCCCAATGGAGCGGGTAAAACTACATTTCTTAAATCACTTCTTGGAATGACTGCGTACTCAGGATCTATCGAAGATAAAGGTAAAGAAGTATTCAAAAACCACGGACGCAACGTTGCGTTTGTCCCTCAAAATCCTCAGATCCCTCAAGGCATGAGCGTTGCGGAATATGTCATGCTCGGGCGATCAAAGAAAGATGGCTGGGGAAATGAGAGCGCTAAGAGTCGATCATTTATTCATGAAGTTCTCGTCCAAACACATCTCTATGGGATGCAAGGCAATCTCGTTGCACATCTATCGGGTGGTGAAATGCAGCGCGCACTTATTGCAAGAGCTCTCGCCCAGGAACCAGAACTCATTCTTTTGGATGAACCAACAAGTGCTCTAGATCTGCACCATCAAATTGCTGTTCTCAATAATATTGAATTGCTCAAAGAGCGAGGCGTCACAATTATTTCAACTATGCACGACATCACTCTGGCGGCGATGTATGCAACCCGGATAGTTGTCATGCACCAAGGCAAGGTCTTGCTCTCAGGACTTGCAGCAGATGTCATTCACTCACCAGAGCTTAAAAATGCCTTTGATAATCGCATTTCGGTATATACCCTTGAAAGCGGTCGCCCAGTTATTGTTGCAAGTAAGGATGAGATCCTTTAACGAACGTGGCTAGGAACAAATGGCGGTTTAGTAACGAGAACATCACTGGTTCTGCCCCGCACATCAATTTTTAACCCAGCTCCTATTGCAATATCTGGCTTTATCAGGGCTAATCCAATTCCTGCTTTAAGTGTTGGCGAAAATGTTCCGGATGTAACTATGCCAACTATCTGATCATTACTATCAAGCACATTCATGCCAGCACGTGGAATGCCGCGGTCTTGACTGAGTAGCCCCCTGAGAATTCGGCTAACTCCTTTTTCTTTCTCGCCAACCAAGGCATCCTTGCCATGAAAATCATCTTTTCCAATTGCAACAGCCCAGCCAGCACTTGCTTGAAGTGGAGTGATCTCAAGTGAAAGCTCATGTCCATGAAGGGGATATCCCATCTCGGTGCGAAGTGTGTCTCTAGAACCAAGTCCGCACACACGCCCATCAAATTTACCTAGCGCTGCAAACATGTATTCCCAAAGTTCTTGCGCGCTGGCCCATGCGGGCAAGAGTTCATATCCAAATTCACCGGTATATCCAGTTCTGCAAATAATTACTTTTCCTAGATCTTCCTTACCCGGGATTGTGATTTCGGTAAATGCCATGTAATCCAAATCAACTGCAATGCCAAGGCTTGCAAGATACTGGGCGCTGCTTGGCCCTTGAACAGCAAGGACTCCATAACCCTTATGAGCATTTGTAATTTCAAGTCCTAGATCATTTGCCGCCACAAGTACGTCATAGACAGAGGCACAGTTAGCAGCGTTAGGAATGAGGAAGAAGTGATCATCGCTATAGCGATAGACGATGAGATCATCGATCACGCCACCTGTCTGATCGCACAGCAAGTTGTATTGAGCATTTCCATGACCAATTTTATTGAGATCATTTGTAATAATTTTATTGAGAAATAAAAGTGCGCCTTGACCTTTTACTTCAATCTTTCCAAGGTGTGAAACATCAAAGATTCCAACACTTGTACGAACTGCCGTATGTTCTGCGATTACTCCGCCCGCTGAGATCGCTCCAATTTCTTTGCCATATTCAATAGGCATCTGCCAGCCACCAAAATCTGCCATCTTTGCCCCGGCATTGATATGCCAGTTATAGAGGGGTGACTCCAAAGCTGCGTTCTCCATAGAGCGAACTTATCTCAACTTCACATTTCTAGCCCCCTAGTGAGAGGATTATCGAATGACCACCTTGAAAACTAGCGATAAGACAAATAGCGAAATTCTGGTGCTCGGAGTAGCGAAGAAATCTGGCAAGTTAGTCATCGAATCTGGCGCAGCTAATATCGATACAAAAGCCCTCCTGGGAATTCTGGCTGACCTTGGTGCCACAGGAAAAGCTGATGAAGTAACAAAAGTTCCTGTCTCAAACCCTCGGCTTATTTATTTTGTAGGTCTAGGTGAAAGCACGGGCAGTACGTATGCGCACGAAACTCTTCGCAGGGCAGCAGGTGCTGTAAGCCGAGAGTTAGGCGGAAGTGCTCATGCTGATTTTGCTCTCCCTCATTCAAGTAGCGCTGAGTTTGCGGCAATCGCTGAAGGGATCACACTAGGGGCATACAACTTCACAGAGTTTCGCGGATCAACAAAGGCAGAACAAAAAGCTCCGCTAAAAAGCGCAACACTCATATCAAAATTAGGTTCATCTGCTGCAATAAAGAACGCACTTAAGCGTGCTGAAATTATCGCTGAGTACACCCATTTGGCCAGAGACCTTATTAATACTCCCCCAAGCCATCTGACTCCTGCTTCATTTTGTGATCGCATCAAAAAGATTGCTTACCGAAAAGGTGTAAAGATTGAAATTTTAAATGAAGGACAATTGCGCTCTAAGGGATATGGTGGAATCACTTCAGTTGGTCAAGGATCAGCAAATCCACCTCGCTTATTACATATCTCTTACTCCCCTTCAAAAGCTAAGAAGCGCTACGCACTTGTCGGCAAAGGAATCACCTTCGACTCAGGCGGTTACGCGCTCAAGCCAGCAAACGGCATGGAAGATATGAAATCGGATATGAGTGGGGCCGCAGCTGTTATGGCTGCGACTTTGGCGATTGTTGATCTGAAGTTACCGATCGCTATTGATGCCTACGCTTGTCTTGCTGAAAACATGATCAGTGATAATGCAACAAGGCCAAGTGATGTCATCACAATTTATGGTGGAAAGACCGTTGAGGTTCTTAACCCTGACGCAGAAGGTCGCCTTGTTTTAGCAGATGGCCTCATCAGGGCTGCCGAAGATGGAAAGCGTCACGGGCGCTTAGATGGAATCATCGATGTCGCCACGCTAACTGGTGCGCAAGTTGTTGCACTTGGTACGCGGACGAGTGCGGTAATGACTAATAATGAAGAATTTAAAGATCAATTCTTGCAAGCCGCAGAATTTTCTGGCGAGTCCTTCTGGCCAATGCCACTTCCAGAAGAGCTTCGTGCATCTCTTGATTCACCAACAGCAGATATCGCCAACATCGGCGATCGATTCGGCGGAATGTTGGTAGCAGGACTTTTCTTGCGCGAATTTGTTTCACCTGATCAACCATGGGTGCACCTTGATATCGCAGGGCCTGCCTATAACACCGCAGCTGCCCACGGGTACACAACAGTCGGTGGCACCGGAGTCGCTCTTCGCTCTCTGGTTACCTTGGCTGAGTTAGCCGTATCACAGCAATAAGCCCAATCCACCCTAGGTTTGACGCCTCTAAATTAGTGGCAAGATTAGACCCGCACGTATGAATTGAGAGGCGAGGCAACTTGAACGACTTTGATCTAGTCATCCTTGGAGCAGGTAGCGGCGGTTACGCAGCAGCCCTTCGCGGAGCGCAGCTTGGACTTTCCGTTGCACTTATTGAAAAGGAAAAGCTTGGCGGAACCTGTCTTCATAAAGGTTGCATCCCAACCAAAGCCCTTCTTCATGCAGGTGAAATTGCAGATAACACTAAGCATGCAGCTGAGTTTGGAGTCAAAGCCCAATTCATCTCTATGGATATGTTGGCAGTAAATGCCTACAAAGATGGTGTGGTCTCAAAACTCCATAAAGGATTACAAGGACTTGTGAAGTCTCGAAATATTAATTTTATTGAAGGTCATGGAAAGCTTGTTGGTAAGAACCAAGTTGAAGTCAACGGAACCGTTTACACCGGCAAGAACATCATCTTGGCAACCGGTTCCTATCCAAAGACACTTCCTGGTCTTGAAATTGACGGCAAGCAGATCGTGACAAGTGAAGAAGCAATGTCTTTTGATTACGTTCCTAAATCTGTCATTGTTTTGGGTGGCGGTGTCATCGGATGTGAATTCGCATCTGTATGGAATTCATTTGGCTCAGAGGTAACAATCATCGAAGGCTTGCCTCGACTTGTTGCACTTGAAGATGAATCTTCAAGTAAGCAGCTAGAGCGCGCTTTCCGTAAGCGTGGAATCAACTTTGAAGTAGGAGTGAAGTTTGCTTCTGCTGCCAAGGATAAAAAAGGCGTCACCATCACTTTGGAAAATGGAGCCAAGCACACAGCAGATGTACTTCTTGTTGCTGTTGGCCGTGGCCCTGTTTCAGCAAATCTTGGCTATGAAGATCAAGGCATCACTATGGACCGCGGATATGTCATGGTCGATGAGAAGTGCCGCACAAATGTTCCAGGCATCTGGGCTGTTGGCGATTTGATCCCAACGCTTCAACTCGCTCATGTTGGTTTTGCCGAAGGCATTTTGGTTGCCGAAGAGATCGCAGGACTTAATCCTCGCGCCATTAACTATGACGGTGTGCCACGTGTTACTTATTCAGAACCTGAAGTTGCATCAGTTGGCCTAACAACTGCTGTTGCTAAAGAGCGCGGATATGACGTTGTTGAACTCACTTATGACCTTGCTGGAAATGGAAAAGCAAACATTCTTAAAACTGCTGGTTCCATCAAACTTGTTGCCCAAAAGAATGGCCCTGTCCTTGGAGTCCACATGGTTGGCTCGCGCGTAGGAGAACTTCTCGCTGAAGGACAGCTCATTTATAACTGGGAAGCTGACGCAAATGATGTTGCATCACTTATTCATGCCCACCCAACTCTCTCAGAGGCCATGGGTGAGGCACACTTAGCACTTGCCGGTAAACCACTTCACGCCCACGGGTAATAGGAGAACACGTCATGACCTTTTCAGTAACAATGCCTGCTCTCGGTGAGAGCGTCACAGAAGGCACGGTCACTCGTTGGCTTAAGAACGAAGGCGATCACGTCAACGTAGATGAGCCTCTTCTAGAAGTTTCTACCGACAAAGTTGATACAGAAATTCCTTCACCAGTTTCAGGAACACTCACAAAGATTGTTGTTCCTGTTGATTCAACTGTTGCAGTTGGCGCAGAGTTAGCAGTTATTGCAGATGGGGCATCTGCTCCTGCAACAACTCCTGCTCCTGTTGCTGCTGCCCCTGTTGCGGCCCCAACTCCACCACCAGTTGCTCCAACTCCTTCCGCGCCAGCACCCGTTGCAACTGCGCCTGCTCCAACACAAGCATCTTCTGCCGGAGTAGTCGTCACAATGCCAGCACTTGGTGAATCTGTAACAGAAGGAACTGTCACTCGTTGGCTTAAGAATGTAGGTGACACAATTAATGTGGACGAGCCTCTTCTAGAAGTTTCTACCGACAAAGTTGATACGGAAATTCCTTCACCAGTATCTGGAACTATTCTTGCTATTGATGTTCAGGTTGATTCAACTGTTGCAGTCGGTGCACGCCTTGCGTTGATTGGCAGTGCTAGCGCTGCTCCCGTTGCTGCTCCCGTTGCTCCAGCTGCTCCAACTGCCCCAGTTGCTCCAACCCCACCTCCTGTTGCAGCGCCCGTTGCTGCTGCGCCAGTTGCGCCAGCAAGGCCTGTATCA
>CAIUAO010000086.1 GCA_903897155.1 uncultured Actinomycetes bacterium
GCAATACTTTTGGTCTTTCATGAAAGTGCAACAGAAAGTCTGTCTTCATTTTTTGAAAAATATTCAGAAGGCGCAGCAGATGGCCTTCCTATTGTTTGCGTCATTGGGCCAGAAGGCGGAATCAGTGAGGCAGAACTGGCAGCGCTCACCGCAGCGGGAGGACATGTAGTACTGCTGGGGCAAGAAGTTTTTCGTTCAGCACACGCAGGATTTGCCGCGTTATCTGCCATTCAAGCGCTCATCAAGCGCTGGTAGGAGTAACGTAATTTCTATGACCTGCATCTTCTGCAAGATCGCAAATAAAGAGATCCCAAGTTCTTTCCTTTATGAGAGTGAAAAAGTTCTTGCATTCAACGACCTCACGCCACAAGCCCCTGTTCACGTCTTAGTTATTCCTAAAGCACACTGTGAAAATGCAGGAGAGTTAGCGCAAGCAGATCCTTTGGCGCTTGCCGAGCTCTTTACCGCCGCAATGCAGATTGCGGCAGATCGCGGGCTAGATGGCTACCGCACCGCTTTTAATACTGGAGCAAGTGCTGGTCAGAGCGTCTTTCACGCACATCTTCACCTTTTAGGTGGGCGTCCGTTCGCGTGGCCGCCCGGTTAAGCATAAGATTTGAAGTAATGGAGAAACACCTTTTGCCACCGGCGATCATCGTCCCGACCGCAATTCCCATGGTCGCATTTACTGGACCTGGTGATACATACCTTCGAATCTTTGAAACAACATTTCCTCATGTGAAAATCACCGTGCGTGGAAATGAAATCTTCTTAAGTGGAGATCTAGAGCAATCAGAAAAGTGCGAAGCACTCATGAAAGAGCTTCTTGTACTTCTTCGTGCGGGCCAAAACCTAAGCGCAGATACGATTCATCAATCAGTTGCGATGATCAAACACGTTCCTGCGGATCATCCTGCAGAAGTACTCTCCCCTAATATTTTAAGTAACCGTGGCAAAACTATTCGGCCAAAGACTGCTAATCAGAAACGTTATGTTGAAGCGATCGATGAGAACACTATTACTTTTGGTGTTGGCCCAGCAGGAACAGGTAAGACTTATCTTGCAATGGCCAAGGCAATCCAAGCGCTACAAGCGAAAGAAATAAACAGAATTATTTTGACTCGCCCTGCTGTTGAAGCGGGAGAGAGACTTGGTTTCTTGCCAGGAACTCTTCAAGAGAAGATTGATCCCTATCTTCGCCCGCTTTTTGACGCCCTGCACGACATGATTGACCAAGAATCTATTCCGCGCCTTATGGCTTCAGGAATTATTGAAATTGCTCCACTTGCTTATATGCGTGGGCGCACACTCAACGATGCCTTTGTGATCTTAGATGAAGCGCAGAACACCAGCGCTGAACAGATGAAGATGTTTTTGACCCGCCTTGGTTTTGGCTCAAAGATGGTCATCACAGGAGATGTCACTCAAGTAGATCTGCCACATAATCAGCAATCTGGTCTAAAGATTGTGGGAGATATCTTGGAAGGCGTTGATGATATTTGCTTCATGCACCTAGGGGCTGAAGATGTTGTGAGAAACCGTTTAGTAGGAGACATTGTTACGGCATATGCAGCTTTTGATGCCGCCCTTCCAACTAATACCCGCTCTGCTCGCTTTGGAAGTGGTGATCGCTAATATCGCCTCTTTGTGGTGATGCAGCTATGGGAATAGAACTTTTAAATGAATCTGGTTTCACATGTAATGAAGATTCACTTCGATCAGTCATTGCTTTTGGCATCCAAGAGATGGGTCTGCACCCTGATTGTGATGTTGAGATCTCACTTGTTGATGAAGAAGCAATAAGCGCCCTGCATGTGCAGTGGATGGATCTAGAAGGACCGACAGATGTTCTCTCCTTTCCTATGGATGAATTAACACCGCACTCAGCATCAGAGGGCCCAGGAATTATTGGAGACATTGTTCTCTGTCCCCAGTTTGCCGAAAAGCAAGCAAAGAACGGCGTGGAGACAGAACTTCAACTACTCACCATTCACGGACTTCTTCATTGCATCGGCTTTGATCATGCAGATGAAAAAGATGAAAAAGTAATGTTTGCGTTGCAGGAGAAAATTCTCAAGGACTGGCAGGAGCAAGCATGAGCCGCTTAGGAGAATTTAAAGAGTCACTTCGCGCAAAGGTACTTCGCCGCGGATTTTCTAATGAGAAAGACCTGCGCAGCCTTGTTGATCAAGCAAGTGAGCGAGGAATTGTTGAAGATTCAGAAGCAGAGATGATTCACTCTGTCTTTGAATTAGGTGACACATTGGTCCGTGAGCTTATGGTTCCGCGCACAGATATTGTCTGGATTGAAGCAAACCGCACACTTCGCCAAGGACTCTCTCTCACCTTGCGCTCTGGATTCACACGTATTCCAGTTATCGATGAGAATCTAGATAGCATCGTTGGTATTGCATATGTGAAAGATTTAGCAAGGCGCGTGCATGAACACCATGAAGCAGAACAATCTGAAACTGTGGGAGAGCATATAAGGCCGGCAACATTTGTCCCAGAAAATAAGCCCGCATCAGAGCTTCTTAAAGAGATGCAGCGCAATCGCATCCATATGGCGATTGTTGTTGATGAGTATGGCGGCACAGCAGGACTTATTACTATCGAAGATATTATTGAAGAGATCGTTGGCGAAATTGCAGATGAATATGACCAAGAGATGGCAGAGATTGAGTGGATTGATGAGGCAAGTGCAAGAATCTCAGCAAGGCTTAATGTTGAAGACTTCGAAGATGCTTTTAAGATCGAGCTAGAAGAAGATGTAAAAGAAGATGTTGATAGCGTCGGGGGATTGCTTGCAAAAGAGTTAGGGCGAGTACCGATCCCTGGAAGCACTATTGATGTTGCAGGCTGGCGCCTTACCGCTGAAAGGCCTGTGGGCCGTCGCCATCGAATTGGCGCAGTCCTGGCTACTCGTATCGCGCACATCGCTGATGAAAGTAGCACGCAATAAACCGATAGCATTGGTTAATGCGCATTGTGCGGTTTACACCGAGTGAAAAAAGTGGGATCGGTACCGATCCTCACTACGGTGTACTCAACGACAAAGATGAACTCTTGGTCCTTAAAGGTGACCCTCTCTATACAGGAATCGTTCCTACGGAGACAAAAATCAATTTAGCTGATGTAAAAGTCCTTGCCCCAGTTCTGCCACGAAGCAAAGTAGTTGCGATTGGCAAGAACTATGCCGATCATGCTGCCGAGATGAATTCAGCGGTCCCAGATGAACCTATTATTTTTCTTAAACCCAACACAGCAGTCATTGGCCCAGAGGAGACAATCCAATGGCCCCGCATGGCAGATCGCATTGATTTTGAAGGTGAGCTTGCAATTGTTATTGGGCGTATCTGTAAAGATGTTCCTGTTGAGCGCTATAACGATGTCATTTTTGGTTACACCATTGCCAATGATGTTACTGCTCGCAACTTGCAGACAAAAGATGGTCAATGGACAAGAGCAAAGGGCTTTGACACTTTCTGCCCACTTGGACCTTGGATTGAAACTGATTTTGTTCCTGGATCACAGCAGATTACGACAAAAGTAAATGGTGAGGTAAAGCAATCTGAGCCGCTCTCATCACTCATCTTTAAAGTCCCAGAGATCATCGCTTTCGTTACGCAAGTGATGACTCTTCTTCCTGGCGATGTTATTTTGACTGGAACACCCGCTGGAATCGGCCCGATCCCTGAAAAAGGCGAAGTAGCAATTACTATTGAAGGTATTGGAACACTCGTGAATAGAGCCAGCAGCCGTGGATAAGAAAGAAGTCAGAGTTCGCTTTGCTCCATCTCCAACAGGAGATCTCCATGTGGGCAATATTCGTACCGCACTTTTTGATTGGGCATATGCCCGTCACACAGGTGGAACATTTATCTTTCGCATTGAAGATACAGATCGTGAGCGCGTGACAGATGAATATATTCAAGCGGCGATCGATACTCTCAAGTGGCTTGGTCTCACATGGGATGAGGGTCCAGAGGTAGGAGGCCCTAACGGTCCTTACTTGCAATCACAACGTTTAGATTTATATGCAACATGGGCTGCAAAGTTCCTTGAGCAAAAAGATGCTTATAAATGTTATTGCTCAGCCGATGAACTTGAAGCGGTTCGCGAAGCCCAGCGTGCTGCTAATCAAGCACCTGGCTATAACGGAAACTGCCGTGATCTAAGCGCAGATCAGATAGTGAAGTTTGAAGCAGAAGGACGCAAGCCCGTTATTCGCATGCGTATGCCAGATGGAGGAACAACGTTTACCGATCTTATTCGCGGTGAAGTGAGCTTTGACCACAACTTTGTTCCTGATTTTGTTTTGGTGCGTGGAGATGGTTCTCCTCTCTACACATTGGCGGTAGCCGTCGATGATGTCTTAATGAAGGTGACACACGTTCTTCGCGGTGAAGATCTTCTCTCATCTACGCCTCGCCAAATACGGGTCTATCAAGCGATGGGCGTGAAGCCTGAGGATTACCCAGTTTTTGCTCACTTGCCATTTGTGATGGGACAAGACAACACAAAGCTTTCTAAGCGCAACGGAGAAGTATCGATCGCTTGGTATAGGCAAGCTGGATATTTACCTGAAGCAATCTGTAATTACCTAGCGCTTCTTGGTTGGTCTCCTGGAGATGATCTTGAGAACATTTCCATGAAGGAACTCACCGAGCTTTTCACAGTAGAAAGAGTTCACAGCAGCCCTGCTCGCTTTGATATGAAGAAGCTTGAAGCGATAAACGGCGACAAGATCCGCGCTCTGACAATTGATGAATTTATGACATGGGCGCTGCCATTTCTTACTCAGGCTGGTGTCATTTCAGGGACTCCTGAAGAGTTAGCACTTGTGAAACAAGCACTGCCAATTATTCAAGAGCGTATTACCACTCTTGCTGAGATACCGCCGATGCTCAAGTTTCTCTTTGTGAAAGAGTTTGCTGTAGACGCTGATTCTTTGCCAAAGATTTCAGATTCCCAATCTAAGGAAGTACTCAAAGTTTCATATGAGCAACTTCAATCACTTGGCGATTGGACTCACGAGAGTATCGAAGGTGTATTGCGCGCAGCTCTGATTGATGGCATGGCCCTTAAACCACGTATTGCATTTGGCGCAGTTCGTATTGCTGTGACAGGTAGCCATATTTCGCCCCCACTCTTTGAATCAATGCAATTGCTAGGCCGCGACAAGTCTTTGGCGCGTATAAAAGCATCCTTATAAACACGCTATCCTTAGCACTTGTTAATTGGGGTATGGGGTAATTGGCAGCCCTTCTGATTCTGGTTCAGACAGTCTAGGTTCGAGTCCTGGTACCCCAGCGCAGTACTGATAACTACATATGTATGTACTAAGTTCTAAAAGATTTACCAGCACGGTCCCGTCGTCTAGTGGCCTAGGACTCTGGCTTCTCAAGCCAGCTACGCGGGTTCGAATCCCGTCGGGACTACTTATCTACCATCTAGAAGGTTGGAGCAATGATGCAGTGGTCATCTCTTGTGACAGTCTGCGATCTGATCGCAACATTTGCCTTTGCAACAGTAGGCGCGCGAGTTGCCGCATCTAAGGGCATGGACTTTGGTGGCATTGCTTTAATTGCCGGGGTTTCATCTTTAGCTGGTGGAACATTTCGTAATCTTTTTCTTCTTCAAAAACCTGCCTGGGTTCAAAATCCATGGCTCTTTACAGCTGTTCTTGCAGCAGTGATCATCACGATAATTCAGCGAAGTGCACAGCCCGTTGGTCGCTTCTTGCTCTCACTAGATACTTTCGGTCTTGCAGTTGCAACAGTTTCTAGTACTGAATTTGCTCTCAGGCTTCACGCCAATCCAGTGATTGCAGCAATACTTGGATTAATTGGGGGAGTAACCGGTGGGCTACTGCGAGATGTCTTGGCGCAAATAGAACCAGTATTGCTACACCGCGAAACGATAGGAACATCATGCTTGGCAGGGGCAGCTGTATTTGTTGGCTTAAGTGAGCTCAATATTAACCGTCTTATCCCTGCGATTGCGGGAGGCTTTGTTGTTGTAGCAATTCGTGAACTATCTATTCACTTCAAATGGAACCTGCCGAAGATTGCTTAAATTTCAGCCATTCGTGCTTTAACTATAGAAAGCAGCAGCTTCTCGTCAATCTCCCAATCATTGGGAACGCCAATAGTCTTTTTCTTCACATCTAAATCTTTCATCTTGGGTGCAAAGCGCTCGATGACATCCTTGCTCCACGGGGCTAGGAGTATGTGGTTCTTTGCAGCAGAGATACCAAAAACGTAGTCTTTTTCAATACGTAGCATGGGTTGATTCCAAGCAATCGCAAGCTCAAGTTCAGGGTACTTGGAAGTGATGACCTTAAAAATCGCTTTAATGGTCTTTACCTGAATAGGTGCAAGAGTTTTGTAGTAATCGGCGGGCTTATCAAATCTTTGCGCAGATTGGGACCCGCGTGAATACATCACAAGAGCATTGGCGTGGGCTTGTGAGAAGCCGTAGTTCTCGCGCAAGTGAGCTATCTGCTCTGGGTATTTTTTGCCTTCAAGCTTTGCCATGACTTTAAACCAGTACGACATTTTCTCGCCGTATTTTTTCTCAATGGAAGGAAAGTGAGCTTCTCGGCTTGGGTCTTTAGGCGACATAGTTACTTTCCTTGAATTAAATATTCACTCAGACGAGCAGCAGTTGCCATCACTTGGGCGGCGTAGGTTCGACCTGGTTGGCGACCAAGGCGTTCCATTGGTCCGCTGATGCTTACTGCAGCAATGACTTTGTTATTAGGTCCGCGCACCGGAGCAGAGACAGATGCAACACCTGCTTCTCTTTCTCCTACAGATTGAGCCCATCCTCGGCGCCTGACCGCAGATAGAGATGCAGCAGTGAACTTTGAATTCACAAGCCCACGGTGAAGTTTGTCTGGATCTTCCCAAGCAAGAAGTACTTGAGCAGCAGAGCCTGCCTGCATTGTGAGAACCGTTCCTACCGGAACAGAGTCGCGAAGGCCTGAAAGGCGTTCTGCAGTTGCAACACAAATTCTTTGATCACCTTGGCGGCGATAGAGCTGAGCGCTTTCACCAGATGCATCTCGAAGAGCAGAGAGCGCAGGGGCGGCGACAGAGAGAAGTCGATCTTCACCTGCGGCAGATGCCAATTCTGCAGCGCGAGCACCGAGCACAAAACGACCCATGAGATCACGGGTAACTAGGCGGTGATGTTCTAGTGCAACGGCTAAACGGTGAGCGGTAGGACGAGCGATACCGGTAGCGATCACAAGTTCAGTCAATGAGTGAGGGCCGGCTTCTAAGGTCGCAAGAATGCGCACGGATTTGTCTAAGACGCCAACTCCGCTATTCTTCTTGTCCATACTCTGATAATGCCATCTCACACATTGAGATGCAAGTATTAGGGACAGGAAGTTGGGAGAAGCTGATGGGCAAGACGCTCGCAGAAAAGATATGGGCCGATCACGTTGCGCACTCTGCGCCAGGTGAGCCTGACTTAATTTATATCGATCTGCACCTTCTCCATGAAGTTACCTCACCACAAGCTTTCGATGGCTTGCGCCTGGCAGGACGCAAAGTGCGCCGCACTGATCTGACTATTGCAACAGAAGATCACAACACCCCGACGCTTAATATTGATAAGCCAATCGCTGATCCTGTTTCTAAATTACAGGTCGATACCCTTCGCAAGAACGCCGCTGAATTTGGTGTGCGCATCCACTCACTAGGAGATGCCGAACAAGGCATTGTGCACGTTGTTGGCCCACAACTTGGTTTAAGCCAACCTGGAATGACTATTGTTTGCGGAGATTCACACACTTCAACGCATGGCGCTTTTGGCGCGCTTGCTTTTGGTATTGGAACATCTGAAGTAGAGCACGTCCTTGCAACACAGACACTTCCACTTGTGCGCCCAAAGACTATGGCAATTAATGTTGATGGAACTTTGCCAGATGGTGTGAGCGCAAAAGACATCATCCTTGCGATCATTGCTCAAATCGGTACAGGCGGCGGTCAGGGTTATGTCATCGAATACCGCGGCTCTGCTATTCGCGCACTTTCTATGGAAGGTCGCATGACGATCTGCAACATGTCTATTGAGGCAGGTGCGCGCGCAGGACTTATCGCTCCTGATGAAACTACATTTGCATATGTAAAGGGCAAGCCTCACGCCCCAGAGGGCGCCGATTGGGACGCTGCTGTTGCTTTTTGGAAGACCCTGAAGAGCGATGATGATGCAAAGTTTGATAAGGAAATCACGCTCAAGGCTGAAGATCTAGCGCCATTTGTTACATGGGGAACTAACCCTGGACAAGGTGCGCCACTTAATTCACTTGTGCCAAACCCAGCAGACTTTTCAAACCCAGAAGATCAAGGCGCAGCAGAACGCGCACTTACTTATATGGGTCTAACAGCTGGAACACCTCTTAAGTCCATCAAGGTAGACACAATCTTTCTTGGTTCATGCACCAATGGACGCATCGAAGATCTACGCGCAGCAGCTGCAGTGATCAAGGGCAAGAAGATCAATAAAGATCTTCGCATGCTTGTTGTTCCTGGCTCTGCTCGTGTTCGCCTTCAAGCAGAACAAGAAGGCCTAGATAAGGTCTTTTTAGATGCGGGTGCTGAATGGCGTAATGCTGGTTGCTCTATGTGTCTTGGAATGAACCCAGATCAGCTCGCTGTAGGTGAGCGTTCTGCATCAACTTCTAATAGAAACTTTGAAGGACGCCAAGGCAAGGGCGGACGTACTCACCTTGTGAGCCCACTTGTTGCAGCAGCAACTGCGATACGCGGAACTCTCTCATCACCGGCAGATTTGTAAGGAGAAGGACTATGGATAAATTTATTTCACATACCGGCACTGCCGTTCCACTACGCCGATCCAACGTGGACACAGATCAGATCATTCCTGCTGTCTATCTCAAGCGCGTGACAAAGAGTGGATTTGAAGATGGACTCTTTGCTGCATGGCGCAGTGATCCAGAGTTTGTCCTTAATAAGCCTGAATATAAAGCGGCAACAATCTTGGTAGCAGGTGCTGATTTTGGTACTGGATCCTCGCGGGAGCATGCGGTGTGGGCGCTTCAGAACTATGGTTTTAAAGCAGTTATTTCAAGTCGCTTTGCAGATATCTTCCGTGGTAACTCTCAAAAGGGTGGACTGCTCACCGTTGTTTTGCCAGAGGCAGATGTTGAGAAGATCTGGGCTGCCATTGAATCTGATCCAAGTACGCAGGTCAC
>CAIUAO010000087.1 GCA_903897155.1 uncultured Actinomycetes bacterium
GCAATAGATCAGATGCTCACCAAATTTCTTGCCATAGACATTCTTACTCTTCTTCGCCCATCTCCCTCTCTTGCTGCCCACACTATTCGCAGTAACATGCTCAATAACCAGACAAAGAAAAAAGCAGCAAGCAACGCAAAGCATCACTACAACATTGGTAACGATCTCTATACGCGCATGCTCGATCCTGAGATGGCATACTCCTGTGGTTACTGGGCAAAGGCAAAGACTTTGCCTGCAGCCCAGATTGCAAAGTTTGATCTGATTGCTAGAAAGCTTGCACTTAAGCCAGGAATGAGAGTTTTAGATATCGGAAGCGGATGGGGCGGCTTCTTGCGCTATGCGGTAAAGAGATATCGTGTAGAGGCAGTTGGTATCTCACCAGCAGATAATCAGATAAAACTTGCCAAGCAAAAATCAAAAGGCCTTGGAATTACCTTTATCCAACAAGATTACCGGGATCTCACCGGACAATTTGATCGCATTGTCTCTGTGGGAATGATGGAGCATGTGGGACCAAAGAACTACAAAACCTTCTTTGCTAAGTGCGATGAACTCTTAGCCCCTGGTGGGATGATGCTTCATCACACCATTACCTCTAATGAAACAAAGCAGCGGACCGATCCTTTCTTTGATCGCTACATCTTTCCGGGCGGTGTTCTTCCCTCTCTTACGCAGATCGCCTCTGCAACGGAGAAGAAATGGATCATCGAAGATGTCCATAACTTTGGCCCTGATTACGACAGAACTCTTATGGCTTGGCACAAGAACATCAATGCCAAGTGGAAAGAAATCCCTGCTTATGATGAAAGATTTAGACGTATGTGGAATTACTACTTACTCTCATCTGCTGCTGGTTTTAGAGCCGGGCATCTGAATCTGTTACAAAATGTTATGCGCCGCCGAGATGTGCGTGAAACTTACGTTACTGCTCGCTAAATAGCGCTTTAGCGCAGTTGAATTCCGCGGACCAGAAGAAATATATAGCCAACTATATTTACAAGAATTGAAACCTTAAGAGCGCTCATCCATGGTTTGTGAGCAGCAAAGACTAAAAAGAGAAGTATGAGCGTTGCAGCTGATGTGGCAAAGGTGCAATAGCGAAAAGTAAGCCACCATGGGTCTGACCAGTGTGCAGCAAAGGATTTACTCACGGTTGCGCCGATAGCTTTACATGATCCAAATGGGGCCTCTTCTGACTATCTTGTGTGAAAGCAAAGGAAAAAATCAAGGCAAAGCTGATAAGAAATAAAAAGGTTATAAGAGGTGACGGTGTGTTCTTAGGAAGAATTTTCGCTGCAATGAGCCAGGTGGCTAAAAGAATTATAAGAATATATGGCACAAGCCAGAGGATCGTATTATCTGTCCAATAAATCTTGCTCACTACTGAACAAGAGCCATCGTGTTTTAGACCTAGACAGACAAGTCTTTGATTAGAAAAACCTCTCACCATTGCCATCGTCCACGCATAGGTGCAGCCGATTAAGGTAATGACCGTGAGATAGATAGGAAGCTTTTGAATGTGCTTCATATCTTAATTATCTCACCGCAACATCAAAAAGCCCTCCTACGACTAAGCATGCAGCTATAGCAATACTTTTCCTTTTCCCTAATCGCTGAGGTAATCCGAGAACTCCCTGAGAGATATCCCAATTTAAGTCTTTGAGAACATTGAGAAAGTGAAAAGCGCTAGCAAATGCAATAAATCCAAGATAGAGCCAGGCTGGTGGAGTGCTACCTGCTGCTACATAAACAGCCCATGGCATTGCGCCAAAGGAGATGACGAATGGAAGAAGTGAGACGAGAGTTTTCTTGAGGCCAAAGTTATATGCAGTAGCACTTGCTATACCAAGAGCATGTATTGAAGTTCCCTTAAAACTAAGAGGCCCGATGAGTGAAAGCGTTAGAGCAAAAATAAGTGCAATAAAGATTGAAGTTTTAAGAAAGCTTTGAGAAATATCGCCAGCAACGAGTGGTTTCTTCTTGCGCCCTGCCGCCAGATCAAGTGGGTAATCCAGCAAATCATTTGTCCAGCCAACAACACATTGACCTGCAAGTATTGCGCAGGCTATTTCTAGTGATCTGATTACAGAGAACTGTGAAAGAGCGAGCAGAAAGGCGATAGTTACAACTAGTACTGTCGGCCCAAAGTGCGATGCTTTGACGAGGCCGATCAGCTTGCGCATCACTATTTACCTTCTAACAGCAGTAGTAAAACGAGGACGCCCTGTTAAGTCGCGATGACCTGCTATATCTGTGAAATTCTCTTCCAACGCCTTAACCATGGCTGCTTCTTGATCCTCATGATGCTCTACAGCAAAAAATCCACCAGACTTTAAAAGTCTTATTGCGGCTTCAATAAAGATATCTGGAATGTCCA
>CAIUAO010000088.1 GCA_903897155.1 uncultured Actinomycetes bacterium
CGCCATTTTCTGGTCGAGTCATTGATGCACGACCTGCTTTTGCAGATGCATAGACGACAGGAAATTCAATTTGATCATCTTTTGCATCTAAGTCTAAGAAAAGACCATAAGCCTCATCGACAACTTCTGGAATACGTGAGTCAGGTCGGTCCACTTTATTAATAACCAAAATAACAGGAAGGTTCTTCTCGAGTGCTTTGCGAAGCACGAAACGTGTTTGTGGAAGTGGGCCTTCAGATGCATCAACAAGAAGAATTACGCCATCGACCATCTCAAGTCCGCGTTCTACTTCTCCGCCAAAATCTGCGTGGCCAGGTGTATCAATAATGTTGACAGTCTGGGCACCCCGGCGAATCGAAGTGTTCTTTGCAAGAATTGTGATTCCTTTTTCACGTTCAAGATCCATGGAATCCATCACGCGATCGCGGTTCTCTCCTTCTTTCTGGTGCTCAGAAAACGCGCCAGATTGGGTCAACATCGCATCGACCAGTGTGGTCTTGCCATGGTCAACGTGAGCAATGATCGCTACGTTTCGTAGTTCATCACGCTTCTTGAGTTCACCTGTAATAAAAGGACTCTTCTCGTACTTAATTCTTGACGTCATACGTTAAACCTAAATTCCACTACATCACCATCGGCCATTACATACTCTTTACCTTCCATGCGGACTTTTCCGCGAGCACGGGCCTCTGTCATTGAACCTGCTTCGATCAAATCATCAAATGCAACAATTTCTGCTTTGATGAAACCTTTTTGGAAATCGGTGTGAATCACACCTGCTGCAACTGGCGCCGTGTCTCCTTGATGGATAGTCCATGCACGAGCTTCCTTTGGGCCAGCGGTTAAGTATGTCTGTAAGCCAAGGGTTTTAAAACCAACACGAGCAAGTGTGGCAAGCCCAGGCTCAGAAAGTCCTATGGATTCCAATAATTCAGCTGCGTCAGCATCTGAAAGTTCTGCTAGCTCTGCTTCTGTCTTTGCATCTAAAAATATCGCCTCGGCGGGGGCAATCATTCCTGAAAGCTTTTTACGTAGTTCCCCATCGCCCAGCTCTGCGGCGTCCACATTAAATACATAAAGGAAAGGTTTGGCAGTCAATAGCTGCAACTCATGAATGAGTTCAAGATCAATCTTTGATGCAGCAAGGAGCTTTCCATCATTGAGAATCTTTTGTGCTTCAAGTGTGGCGGCAAGAAGTGGTGCCCGCTCTTTATTTGTCCGCGCTTCTTTCTCCAAACGAGGAATTGCCTTCTCAACTGTTTGCAAATCAGCTAAACAAAGCTCAGTATTAATCGTTGCAATATCTTCTGCTGGGTCAACGCGTCCATCTACGTGAACAACATCATCATCATTGAAGACTCGAATAACCTGGCAGATCGCATCGCTCTCACGAATGTTGGCTAGAAATTTATTTCCAAGACCAGCACCTTCAGAGGCACCTTTTACGATTCCTGCGATATCAACAAAGGAGACGGCTGCGGGTAAGAGTTTTTCTGAGGTAAAGATCTCTGCAAGCTTTGCGAGGCGCGCATCTGGAACACCAACAACTCCGACGTTGGGCTCAATGGTTGCAAACGGGTAGTTGGCTGCCAGCACGTTGTTCTTGGTGAGAGCGTTAAAAAGGGTCGACTTTCCCACATTGGGCAGTCCGACAATTCCAATAGATAGGCTCACGAGGAGTAGAGCCTACGGGGCTTTGTCAGTCATTCCTGCCACGATAGCGCCATGTCCACAGCAGCAGCGAGCATCATCACACTCATTATTGGCCTCCTCGCAGGGGCGCTTATCGGATTTTTCATCGCACGCCTTCGCAGCAAATCACATGGAGCAGATGCCGCGCTCTTGGCTGATTACCGAACCCAACTAGAAAATGAACGCACAAAGAGTGAAGCGACAATAAAACTTGGCGCCGAACTAGAAGCAATGAAAACTAGAGTTGAAGATTTAAGCAAAATTTCACAAGATGCAGATCGTCGCCGTCTCACAGCAGAAGCAGAGATAAAAACACAAATTACTCAGATGGCTTCTCACAATGAAAATCTTGTGAACCAAACTCGCGCGATCGCTGGAGCCCTTGCAAGCTCACAAACTCGTGGCAAATTTGGTGAAGCTCACCTTGAACAACTCCTTGAAGGGGCTGGACTCATTGAAGGAGAACATTTCAGCCGTCAGCGTTCAGCTGCTCGCGATGAAACATCCGGCGCTATTCCAGACATCACCATTGCAATGCCTGGTGGATCAGTTCTTTATATTGATTCAAAGTTTCCTTTTGAAAGATTTTATGAAGCATTTGAAACAGAAGATTTACAGGAGCGCAAAACACTTCTTGCAGCCCATACGAAAGATTTACTCAAACATATTGAAGCGCTGGCAAAGCGTAAATACTCTGAGCGCGGAGCATCTCCTGATTTTGTGATTCTTTATGCTCCTGTTGATTCAATCTTCACAGAAGCACTCAAGAGTGATCCAGCCCTGCTAGATAAGGCATTCGCACTTGGTGTCACCATTGCGACGCCAACATCGATGATGGCGCTACTTCGCACAGTTGGCTATCTCTTTAGTCGAAACCGTGTTGCAACAAATGCTGCCGAGATCCAAGAGCTTGCAACTAAATTCCTCAAAGATGTCTCATCCCTGCATGAAAAGATTGTGACCGTCGGTGATCGCCTCAAGAGCACACTGAAGGCATATAACGATTTAATTCCAACGGCTGAAACGACAGTGCTCTCTGCCGCAAAAAGAATGCGCTCACTTGAAGTCACTGGCAAGACTCCTGGCACCATTCCTGAACTTTCTGAGAATGTCCGAGCTCTGCACTCAAAGTTAGACCCGGCAGAGGATGACTTCATCGAAGTTGAAGAAGTCGAAGAAGTTGAATTGGCTCTAGAATTAGATAACGATGAGTAATTTCACCAATACCCAGATTTTGCCTAAGCCAATCAAAGGCCCTGGGCTCACCAATGCTGGCATTGTTGTTCTTCAATTTCTTCTTATTTTACTTGTTGAAACAATTGAATATTCCTTTACAAAGGTAGGTATCGCTACAGGTATTGCAATTTTGCTTGCAATCTTTGGTGGTTACTATCTAGGTCGTCCTGGAACCACATTTACCACAGCAGTAAATCCACCAATAGCGCTCTTTATTTCAACGGTTCTTCTCATTGGAACAGTGGGCGGAGCCGGATTACACATTGCTCGCTTTGGATTGGATTTTGTGACAACTTTTGGAGCAAGCGCGCCCTATCTCATCATTGGTACAGGTCTTGGCTGGGTGAATCACTTGTGGGGCGCAAAGATTCGCGCTCTACTTTCCCGCAATTCTTAAGTCTTTACGCAGCTCTGGAGGAATAGCAAAGAGCAAATGCTCTTCCATCGCGGTAACTGTCTCAACATCGCCGAAGCCACGATCGCCAAGCCACTTCAATAAATCTTTCACCAAAATCTCTGGAACAGAAGCACCGCTTGTTACTCCAACTGTCTCAACGCCCTCTAACCACTCTTCTTTTGCTTCAGCAGCAAAGTCGATGAGATAAGAAGCTTTTGCTCCGTATTCCAGTGCAACTTCAACAAGTCTGACAGAGTTTGATGAATTTTTTGATCCGACAACTAAAACCAAATCAGCACGTGGGGCAATATCTTTAATTGCAACTTGGCGGTTTTGTGTGGCATAGCAAATGTCATCACTAGGTGGGTCAATGAGATGAGGGAAACGATCTTTAAGTTTCTTGACCATAATTTCTGTTTCATCTACTGAAAGAGTTGTCTGGGAGAGCCAGATGAGCTTCTTCTCATCACGGATCTTCATATTATCTGCATCTTCAATTTTGTCGATGACGTGGACATTGGCTGGAGCCTCACCAGCAGTTCCCTCAACTTCCTCGTGACCTTCATGGCCAATGAGCAAAATGTCATAGTCTTCATTTGCAAAGCGCTTCACTTCATGGTGAACCTTAGTAACAAGCGGGCATGTTGCATCAATTGTTTTGAGAGAACGTTTTGCGGCGTCGGCATGAACTGCTGGTGACACACCATGGGCTGAGAAGATAACAATCGAGCCTTCTGGAACATCATCAGTCTCATCAACAAATATTGCTCCGCGAGCTTCAAGTGTTGAGACGACGTGTTTGTTGTGAACGATCTGCTTTCGCACATAGACGGGAGCGCCATAGAGGTCTAAGGCTTTTTCAACGGTAATCACGGCTCGGTCTACTCCAGCGCAATAACCACGCGGAGCTGCCAATAGAACCTTCTTAGCCATGATGTAAGCCTATCTAAAGTTAGGATTACTAACATGCTGGAAAATTCTGCAGACGAGCCAATACCCGTTCGGGTCATCTCTGAAGCGATCGGTGACTACATCAGTAAATTAGGCGCGGTCTGGATTGAAGGGGAATTATCTGAAGTCACCGTTCGCCCCGGGGCTCCTATGGTCTTTATGAGACTACGTGACACAAGTGTGGATATGAGTCTTTCCATTATGTGTCATCGATCTGTACTGGAAGCAGTTCAACCGCTTCCCCAAAATGCACGTGTTGTCATGCATTCAAAAGTTTCCTGGTACCAAAAAAATGGATCAGTATCTATGTCGGTTAAAGAGATCCGCCAAGTAGGTGTCGGTGAACTTCTTGCCAGACTTGAACAACTCAAATCACAACTCGCTCTTGAAGGTCTCTTTGAAGCTTCTCGAAAGAAGCCCCTACCCTTCTTACCTAAAGTTGTGGGGCTTATTTGTGGGCGTAATAGTGACGCTGAAAAAGATGTTGTTGAAAATGCCAAACGCCGCTGGCCCTCTGTTGAATTTGCTATTCGTGAAGTTGCTGTTCAAGGAGCTGCAGCAGTCGTTGAAGTATCTGCCGCGCTCCAAGAACTCGATGCCAATCCAGATGTGGATGTCATCATCATTACACGAGGCGGCGGATCTTTTGAAGATCTTCTTCCCTTTAGCGATGAAGGACTCATCCGCCTTGTTGCCAGTGCAACTACTCCGATTGTGAGCGCAATTGGCCATGAGAAAGATGCGCCGCTTCTTGATCTTGTTGCCGACTGGCGCGCATCAACACCAACAGATGCTGGCAAGAAAGTTGTGCCAGATGTTGAAGAAGAGTTACGCAAGATCGCCCAACTTCAAGAACGGGGCGCTCGAACTCTCACTCACTTTATTGAACGTGAGTTCTCTCATCTCAAACAAATGATGTCTCGGCCGATTTTTCGTGACCCTACGGTCATGGTGAGTGTTCGGCGTGAAGATATTGATTCCCTGAGCGCGCAACTTCGCACTCTCTCACCTCAGGGAACACTTGATCGTGGATACGCGGTCGTCTTGAAAGCCGACCAAAGCATCATCCGAGATGCCACAACTGTCACAGCCGGTGAAAAACTAGCAATTCGTGTTGCAAAGGGTGTGGTTGCTGCCACAGCAGACGGCGCACAACCTGGCGCGCAGTAAGGCAATCAACCAAGTGAGAGTAGATTTAACTCATGGCCGATAAGAAATTGTCATATGAAGCAGCCCGCGATGAACTTGCTGCCGTCATTAGTGAATTAGAAAGTGGCCAATCGACTTTAGAACAATCCCTTCAACTCTGGCAGCGCGGTGAAGATCTAGCAAAGATCTGTCAGGAATGGCTCGATGGCGCGATGGCAAAGTTATCTGCTGCAAAGCCTGGGGCGAGTGAATAAATGCCAGAATTTAATTACGAGGATCTGCTGCCTATCGGCGCTGATGAAACCGAATACCGCCTGCTTACACAAGAAGGCGTCTCTACTTTTACCGCTGAAGGTATGGAGTTTTTGAAAGTAACACCTGAGGCAATTCAACAACTCACCGCAGAAGCGATCCACGATACTTCTCACTTCTTGCGTGATGCTCACCTGCAACAGCTTGCAAATATTCTTAAAGATCCAGAGGCTTCTCCTAACGATCGTTTCGTGGCACTTGATCTGCTGAAGAATGCAAATATTTCTGCAGGCGGAGTTCTGCCTATGTGCCAAGACACTGGAACTGCTTTGGTGATGGGCAAGAAGGGTCAACGCACGCTCACCTCTGAGAAAGATGAAGTCTCAATCTCACGCGGTGTGTATGACGCTTACACAAACTTAAATCTTCGCTATTCACAGCTTGCTCCTGTGACAACATGGGAAGAGAAGAACACCGGTAATAACTTGCCCGCTCAAGTGGAGATCTATTCTGATAGCGAGCACCCAAACGAATATAACTTCCTCTTTATTGCTAAGGGCGGCGGCTCTGCCAACAAATCATTTCTCTACCAAGAGACCAAAGCAGTACTCAACCCTGCCTCATTTATGGCATGGCTGGATGAAAAACTTCGCTCTATTGGCACAGCAGCATGTCCTCCTTATCACCTAGCAATCGTGATTGGTGGAACCAGCGCTGAGCACACTGTGAAAACAGCAAAGCTTGCAAGTACTAAGTATTTAGATTCACTTCCAACATCTGGAAATGCGCAAACAGGTCATGGCTTTCGCGACCTGGCACTTGAAGAAGAGGTCTTAAAACTTACCCGCACTTTAGGAATTGGCGCGCAATTTGGTGGAAAGTATTTCTGTCACGATGTGAGAGTCGTTCGCCTGCCTCGCCATGGAGCATCTCTTCCTATTGCGATTGCTGTTTCGTGTTCTGCTGATCGCCAAATAAAAGGCAAGATCACAAAAGAGGGCGTATTTCTTGAGAAATTAGAGCGTGACCCTGCTCATTTCTTGCCTGATACAACAGATGAACATCTAGAGGGGCAAGCAGTCAAGATTGATCTCAATCAACCTATGGCTGATGTTCTCAAGGCGCTTTCTGCTCATCCGATTAAAACACGTGTTGAACTCAGCGGAACGCTGGTTGTTGCTCGAGATTTAGCTCATGCAAAGATCAAAGAACTTATTGATAGTGGAAAACCTTTGCCTTCTTACCTGAAAGATCATGCTGTCTATTACGCAGGACCTGCAAAGACTCCTGTTGGCTATGCCTCGGGTTCCTTTGGGCCAACAACTGCCGGGCGCATGGATTCTTATGTGGAGCAATTTCAATCTCTTGGTGGATCGATGATCATGCTTGCTAAAGGAAATCGCTCCAAGCAAGTAACAGATTCATGCAAAAAGTATGGGGGTTTCTATTTAGGATCAATTGGTGGGCCAGCCGCTCGTCTTGCTCAAGATTGCATCAAGAAAGTTGAAGTTTTAGATTACGCCGAACTTGGCATGGAAGCTGTCTGGAAAATTGAGATTGAAAACTTCCCAGCATTTATAGTTGTCGATGATAAGGGAAATGATTTCTTCGCTGAAACCTCAAAGCCACTGGTGATCGGCCAGAAGCCGAAATAATTTAGTAGTAACCAGACCAGCGATGTTTGGTCAGAGCGTTGCACGGAGTTCCGTAGCGAATCTTGATATAGCGAAGTCCCCATCTAATCTGAGTTAAGGGGTTAGTCCGCCAGTCAGTAGCAATAACATCCATCTTTGCGGCAGGAAGTGCCTGGGCAATGCCGGTTGCTCCGCTGTAATAGTTGTGGGCTAGGAAATTCCAATGACTCTCGCGGGTCCAAAGGCTGTTCAGACAGACAAGCTCTTTCTTCTTCCAGCCGTATGCCTCGGTAGCAATGTTGTAGCCAACATGTCTTGCGCCATCTGGCGTCTTCGCTAATTCAACCTGCATCGTTGCAGCTGAAACCAAAGCCATCTCTCCGGCATCTGCTGAGGCAGCTCCGCCGAGTTCAACAACTCCGTTATTAGCGATCAGGGCTGAGCTTGGATCAACGCTGGTTGCAGTCAGGCTATCTGGGATAGAAACTGACATGGAAAAGTTTGTTTCGGCATAGGTCGTGCTTATGGAACCGAAAAGGGAGAAGCCAAAGGCAGCCATGGCTACAAAAGCCGGCCGGCGAAACGCACTTGCCTTCATCTTTGCTCCTTTCCTTCCTCCAAAGCCCTGCGGCTTGCTGCGCCCACGCAACACTCCCGACCCCGTTTCAAGGGTCAGATAATGGGTGGGAAGAGTTAGAGAGTTACAGATTGAGCAACCTCAGACAACTTTTAAGCCGCGTGGCTAATAAAAATAATTAAAGTCACAGGAAGGCAGTGGGGTAAAAGTGCTGGTCAGCAGCGAGGAAATCCTTTATGTCCGATTTGTCGCCTCACAGGGAATGAGTGCCTCAGGCCACCCTCAGGCCATGAAGTTAATTGGCTCCTCTAGCATCTCAGTTACGAGGGCTGCAATCGGGGAGCGCTCAGATCTGGTCAAAGTAATGTGGGC
>CAIUAO010000089.1 GCA_903897155.1 uncultured Actinomycetes bacterium
GATCCAAGTAATTGGCTAGGAACCGCTCAAGCTCCGACAGGCTCTCGCATTGTTCGGGATATTAAAAGTGGACTCGTTACTGTTGGTGTTTTGCCAGATCCAGCAACCCAATACTTGATTAAGCGAGTTATTGGCGTTGGTGGGGATACCGTGATGTGTTGTGATGCCAAAGGCAAGTTAGTTGTCGATGGTGTTTCACTCATCGAGCCCTATATCTTTGCAGGCAATGCTCCAAGTGATTCAAAATTTAGCGTCACCGTACCTAAAGGATTTATCTGGGTGATGGGCGATCACCGTGGTGATAGCGCAGACTCACGTTTCCACACTGATGATGTTCACCATGGAATGGTTCCACTCGGTGATGTTGTTGGACGAGCTGAGTGGGTTGTATGGCCTTTTAGTCATGCCAAGTTTTTGCCCGTTGGACATGATTTATCGAAAGTGCCTGTCAAGAAGTAAAAAATGATCGAAAGCAAGCTTTACGCATCTGGAATATCGCAGATCGCAGGCGTTGATGAAGCAGGCAGAGGCCCGTGCGCAGGTCCACTTGTTATCGCCGCAACAATTCTTCGTGATCCCAATTCGCCAGCACTTTCACGGGTCAAAGACTCTAAAGCGCTGAGTGAAAAAGTGCGTGAGGAGTTATTTGATGTTGTGAAATCAGAGTCGATTGCTTATTCCATCATTGAAATTTCACCTGAGGAGATCGACCGCGTTGGTTTACATAAATCAAATCTTGAGGGAATGCGCAGAGCTATTAATGCATTAGAAGTCACGCCAGATTATGTATTAACTGATGGATATTCCATCGATGGCCTAGCAATTCCAAATTTGGCGGTGTGGAAGGGCGATCAAGTTGCCCTCTCCATCAGCGCTGCATCTATCTTGGCAAAGGTATATCGAGATCGGATCATGATTGCTTATGAAGATACATATCCTGGGTATGGCTTTGCAGGTCACAAGGGCTATATAACTGCTGCTCATACGGCAGCACTTAATACTTTAGGAGTATGTCCAATACACCGTAAATCATTTTCAAATATCGCTGCCCTTCTTTAACCACAGACAGTATTTATCCACAGAATATTCTTTCCTACATTAGGTGGGCGTCTTATTTAATTAGTGTTTCTCTTCATGAATGATGAAGAACGCGCATATGCCATATTGCTTGGCCTTTTTGAGGGAGGTTCTCGTTATTGGAGCCAAGAGTTAGTGCGACTAGGAGCAGAGCTCTTAGTTGATCGTATTAGTTCTGGCGCTTATTCAGATATTTCACAAGCCCCCATGAGCCTTACTCAAAGATTTGAGAGTTTAAATATCACCGAGATCGAAAGTCAGATATGTGCAAGTGGGGCAGTACTCATAACACCGAAGAGCTCTAATTGGCCAACAATGCTTAATGATCTTTATGTTCCCCCCATGTCTTTAATAGTTAAAGGCAATATTGATGTGCTTGGAAAACTTGAGCAATCTATTTCAATTGTTGGAACGCGCAAGCCATCTAGTTATGGCATGGGCATTTCAACAGAGTTCGCAGCAGGTATGAGCGCAAAGGGCTGGGTCATTGTTAGCGGAGGCGCAATAGGAATTGATGCATGTGCCCATAGGGGGGCGTTGAGTGCATCAGGGTCCACAATCGCCGTTCTTGGTTCTGGAGTGAGTTCTTTGTACCCAAGTACACATTTAAAACTATTTAGAGAGATACAAGTGAATGGTTTGCTCATCTCAGAAGTTCTCCCACATACCAAAGCATCATCGCCTAGATTTCTTATTCGAAATCGCCTCATTGCAGCTCTATCGAAGGGGACCCTTGTTGTTGAGGCAGCAGTTCGCAGTGGCTCGCTTCGGACTGCAAGAGATGCAGCAGAAATCCTTCGACTAGTTATGGCAATACCTGGAGAGATAACCTCATCAACCAGTGATGGTTGTCATCGATTGATCGCTGATCACACGGCAGAGTTAGTGACATCAGTTGATGATCTGATGGAGTTGGTAGGACCACTTAGCTAAAAGTGGGACACTACTGCTATGACTTCAGAGCACCGCGCAGGTTTCGTTGCGGTTATTGGACGTCCAAATGTTGGTAAATCAACTCTAGTCAATGCTTTGGTAGGTAAGAAGATCGTTATTACTTCTGCACATCCTAATACAACTCGCAATCCGATTCGCGGGATTATCTCTAGGCCAGATTTCCAAATCATTTTGGTAGACACCCCAGGTATACATAAACCAAAGACATTGCTTGGAACTCGCCTGAACGCAATGGTGAGCGAGAACTTGGAATCCGTCGATGTAGCACTTTTATGCCTACCGGCTGATGAAGCCATTGGCGCAGGGGATGAGTACATAGTCAAACAGCTTGCACATATTCGCCATCTTTATATTGCGGTAACGAAGGTAGATCGGGCAAAAAATGATGGGCTAATATCAAAACTTGCTGAAGTCTCAGAGTTCGTTGCACGTAATAAACTCAATGTTGATGAGATCGTTCCACTATCAGCAAAAAATTTAGAGCAAACTCAATTGATGATGGATTTGCTTGTGAAGGCACTCCCCATTTCTCCATCTTTATATCCAGAAGATATTGATACTGATCAAGCAGCAGAACTTCACATTACCGAGTTGATTCGTGAAGCAGCGATTGAAGATTTATATGAAGAGCTTCCTCACTCTGTGATGGTCACCATTGATGAGATGAGTAAGCGCGAGGGAAAGAACTTTTTTGATATTCATGCAACTATCCATGTTGAAAGAGATAGCCAGAAGTCAATCATTATTGGACCACAAGGCTCACGTCTTAAAGATATTGGGATACGAGCAAGGGCAGGTATCGAAACTTTCTTAGATGCAAAGTCATATTTGGGGTTGCATGTGAAAGTGAGCAAAGAATGGCAAAGAGACCCTAAAGCTTTAGCGCGCTTAGGCTTTATTGAGTAACTGTACTTTTGCGAGTCGCATAGTAAGAACCGATAAGAACAAGTGGAAGACCAAGCCCAATACCTAAAGTAAATTTCTCATGAAGAAATATAACTCCTAGAAGTACAGCAAATACAGTGTTTGGATATGTGACCATCGATGATCTTGCTGGGCCAAAGTCCTTCATCACTTGGAAATAGAGAACAAATGCCATTGCCGTAGGGAAAACTCCAAGAGCAATGAGTGCATAAATTGCGTTATGTGAAGGCGCTGTCGTTGGAAATTGCACAATCGCGAATGGGAGATAAATAACTCCCGCTATGACCATCGCAATTGCGTTAATAGCAGTTCCATCAATATGAGGTATTTTTACATTTAAAGTAGCTGGGGCAATTGCGTAACACACACAGCTAAAGAGAATGAAAATGATTGCACTTAAACTCTGATTTCCTCCCAGACTTTCAATTCCTACAACTAAGACAATACCGATAAAGCCAACAACCATTCCTGCCAAACGCTTGGCATGCCAGACTGTTTTGTCCCCATTAAAAGCCATAACAAGACCTGCCCAAAAAGGAACAGTTGCGACCAATAGCCCAGCTAGGCCAGATGTTATTTTGCGCTCACCTGAACTAATAAAATACCAAGGGATACATATTTCAATGAGTGCGTAAGGAGCGATCCACTTCAGCTCCTTAAGTGCGGGGATTATGGTCTTTCTGCGAATGGCTAGTGGCAGCAATATCGCACTTCCTATAACAAGTCGTCCGAATACAAGAAAGGCGGGGGTAAATTGTCCTGGAGCAACAGCTACTTTAATGAAGAGATATGGAATTCCCCACAGAAGACCAACAAGTAGAAATTTAAACCACGCTTTTTTAGACATTTAGCAATGCTATCGTGTTATGGGCTACCAACCTTGTGTTCGATCACGAAGAGCGCGGTAGTGATCCATTACCTCAGGCGTTGGTTTACTTTGAATATGTGTCACCTCGCCTAAATTCCATGTTGGTTGATCACCAAGTAGCGCCCAAGCAGCTTGTCTAGCTGCTCCATTTGCAACATACTCACCTGCAGGTGGTACTAGTACTTCACGACCAAAGAGTGCGGATGCAATCTGACTGACAGCAGGATTTTTTGCTGCCCCACCAATCAGAAGAATACGATTCACAGCAACCCCGAGTTGAGTAAGTGAATCAACTGCGTCAACAAGGCCACAGAGCATCCCCTCAATCATTGCTCGCGCTATACATTCCGGATTTGAGTTTTCAAGTTTCATACCCCCTAAAACGCCCGTTGCATCAGGTCGGTTAGGTGTTCTTTCACCTTCAAAATAAGGCAGTAGAGATAAACCATTAGCTCCGGCAGGTGCACTTAAGGCAAGATCAGATAGGCGATCAAAGCTGACATTTAAAATATGAGTAGCAGCATCAAGAATTCGTGCAGCATTGAGTGTGCAAACCAGTGGTAGATAAATACCTGAAACATCGGCAAAGCCTGCTACCGCCGCAGATCCGTCGTGGGTAGGCGTAGCTGAAACTGAGAAAGCTGTACCGCTAGTACCGAGTGAAACAATCACGTCGCCAGGTTTTGCCTGTAACCCGAATGCAGCAGCAGCATTATCACCAGCTCCAGCACCGATTTTTACTCCGGAAGGTGTTTGACCACCAAACTCATTTCCTGCAACGATTCTTGGAAGAATTACATCGCGGTCACTTCCAAGCGCCTTTGCCAATATAGACCGGTCATATTGCGAAGTGACAGGATTAAAATAACCAGTTCCAGATGCTTCACTTCGATCGGTGAACAATAAATTTAAATCATTCTTCTCTTGCAACTTCCATGAGACCCAGTCATGGGGGAGGGCGATAGCAGCAATCCTTTTTGCATTCTCAGGTTCATTATCTGCAACCCAACGAACTTTGCTAGCAGTAAATGCAGCGACAAGTACTGATCCTGTCGCATCTGCTATTTTTTGATTCCCACCCACTTCTTTATTAATTTCCTCTGCTTGCTTTGCAGAGCGAGTGTCATTCCATAAAAGTGCTGGGCGGATTACTTCTCCATCGCCATCTAATGCAACAAGACCATGTTGCTGTCCGCCGACAGAGATTGCTTCGACGTCGCTTAGTCCTCCCACATCTTTAAGAGTTTTTTGAAGAGCATCCCACCAATGACGTGGGTCAACTTCTGTCCCGTCAGGATGCGAGCCACGTGCCTCACGGATTAGATCTCCGCTCTGGGCATCTCGGATAACCACTTTCACCGATTGGGTCGATGAATCAATGCCTGCAACAAGTCTCATGCCGCAAGGGTAGACTGCGCAGGTCAATGCTGACTATCCAGTAAGCCTATTTTTCAGAATTACGGCCCTGTCCAGCAGGTTTAAGAAACGGGAGTAGAAATGCGTTTTGGAGTACTAACAGGTGGCGGAGATTGCCCAGGCCTCAACGGAGTTATTCGCGCAATAGTGCGCAAAGGTATCCGCGATTACGGATATGAATTCGTTGGGTTCCGTGATGGCTGGAAGGGTCCTCTTGAGGGTCTGACAATGCCACTAGACCGAAATGCAATTCGTGGGATTTTGCCACGAGGCGGAACAATCCTCGGATCATCGCGCACCAACCCGTTCAAAATTGAGGGTGGCGTAGAAAAGATTCAAGAGAATTTAAAGAAGATGGGTATAGATGCCCTCATTGCTATTGGTGGAGAAGACACACTTGGTGTTGCTACAAAGCTTGATGCACTTGGCGTAAAAGTCATTGGTGTGCCTAAGACAATTGATAATGACCTGAGCAACACTGACTACACATTTGGTTTTGATACATCGGTCAATATTGCAGTAGATGCAATTGACAGACTTCATACAACTGCTGGTTCACACCATCGCGCGCTTGTTGTTGAAGTCATGGGTCGCCATGCTGGATGGATTGCTTTGCACTCAGGTATTGCAGGTGGTGCCACATGTATTTTGATCCCTGAAATTAAATTCTCAACTGACAAAGTCGCCGCATGGGTTAATTCACGATTTGAAGATGGATTTGCGCCAATCATCGTTATTGCAGAAGGCGCCATCCCTCAAGATGGTGATATGAAGACCAAGGATCAAACATTGGATGCTTTCGGACATGTGAAACTTTCAGGAATCGGCGATTGGCTAGCACAAGAGATCGAAGCGAAGACTGGCAAAGAAACTCGGACCGTAGTACTTGGACATATCCAGCGTGGTGGTTCACCGACCGCTTTTGACCGAGTTCTCTCAACTCGATTTGGGTTGCATGCAATTACTGCAGCTCATGAGGGTGACTGGGGCAAGATGGTTGCACTTCACGGAACAAATATTGCTCGTGTGCCTTTAGCCTCGGCTACTGGTGAACTCAAGCTTGTTGATCCAGCGCTATATGCAGAGGCTGAGGTTTTCTTCGGATAAATGTTGCCCGCGGCAGCAGACCACTTCCCTAGAATTATCTAATGACTAACCTCGACACACTTTTCACCCCTGGTCTTGTAGCTGCTCAGCAGCCACAGTGGCCTGACGGGCCAAGTGGTGCGCCTATTAGACAAGCAGTTGAGCAGCTCAAGAAACTTCCGCCTCTAGTTTTCGCTGGCGAGTGTGA
>CAIUAO010000090.1 GCA_903897155.1 uncultured Actinomycetes bacterium
CTGGGATCGAACCAGTGACCCCCACAATGTCAATGTGGTGCTCTACCGCTGAGCCAATCGTCCAGGTCTTTGTGTTGCAATTGCGACTAGGTCACAATCTACATTACTAGGCGCCTATCCTGAAATCTCTTGTGCAAATATCGGTCGTAAAGATGGCAAACTTTGCGCATGGGACTGGCTTATCAAGAAACGGGTAGTGGCGAGCCGCTTCTATTAATTCATGGGATGGGCTCAGCAAGTTCTGCATGGAAATTGATTACACCGATTCTTGCTAAGAATTTTAAAGTGATTTCAATTGACCTACCTGGCCATGGTGGATCTTCTTACATTCCCAGCCAACCAATGGATCCACATTCACTTGCTGTCGTAATACACAATCAGATGCAGGAGCGTGGATATGAAAAGGTACATCTTGTTGGAAATTCGTTAGGGGGATGGATTGCTTTAGATTTTGCATCCACATTTCCAAACAACGTCTTAAGTGTCACGGCGATTGCACCTGCTGGCTTATGGCTTAAGCATTCGGGTAAACGGGGGATTGCTTCTTTCTCTCGTGCAATATCTGCCCTTACTTACCCATATGCAAAATACTTACTTAGGTTAAAAATCATGAGGCGCATAGGTTTCGCCGCAGTAAGCCCGCAGTGGAGTAAGTTCAGTTTGGAGACATGCCTCGACGCGACTATTGCATATGGATCTTCTATTGGGTATTACCCCGCATGGGATGGAATGCTTGGCAGACGCTTTGATTTACCGATTTCGCAATCGATTCCAATAACTGTTTTATTCGGTGACTCCGATTACACACTTCCCAAGAAGAGCTCACAAGAGCGTTCATTGGTCCCTGCTCACACCCGTTGGATTGAGTTAAAACGATCTGGTCATGCACCTATGTGGGATAGCGTTGATGAGGTATGCGCTGAAATACTAAGAACTACTAAAGGTTAAGCGCGTCCGAAGTCATCTTCGACTCGCTCGATATCGTCTTCACCGAAGTAGGTTCCGGTTTGGACTTCAACGAAGATGAGTTCACTCGAGCCAGTATTGGAAATTCGGTGAAGCTGCTTAATTGCAATATCTAGACTGTCGCCTTTTTTAATTGGGATTACTTTTCCATCAAGTGTTACCTCACCGCTACCTTCAACGATGAACCAATGCTCTGCTCGTTTTTCATGGCGCTGATAAGAAAGGCGTTGTCCAGGAGTGACCCAGATGCACTTGACCTTGTGAGTGGGTGCATCTTCAAGTACTTGGTAGCGACCCCAAGGACGTGTTGAACTTTCTAACATTTAATTAGCCTATTTCATCTTCTCTTATTAGTTAATGGAGGTCGGAACGGGATTTGAACCCGTGTAGCAGGATTTGCAGTCCTGAGCCTCGCCTCTCGGCCATCCGACCATATCCCGCACTTTTCATAACACCATTCACTTACGTGAATATTGCTATGAAGCACGAGAGCGGACGACCGGGTTCGAACCGGCGACCTGAACCTTGGCAAGGTTCCGCGCTACCAACTGCGCTACGTCCGCATGCACCTCTGGAGAACCAGCGGGCAGGAGGTGAAATCTATCGCATCTATAAGAAGCAGCCAATTCCGCATTTATCATCTCGAAAGAAGCGCGGCAGTTGATAACCTAGCGACATGTCTTCTTCAATCACCATCACAGTAGATGGCCAGAGCAAGCAGGTTGAAGCCGACCAGCGCCCCACCCATCTCTTTGCTGATAACCCCAAGGTTGTTGTTGCCAAAATTAATGGCGAGATGCGCGATCTATGGACCGAGCTCAAAGATGGAGATCAGCTCGAGGCTATTGAGATTGGCTCACCAGAAGGTTTAGCTGTCTTACGTCACTCAACTGCTCACGTATTAGCGCAAGCAGTACAAGAAGTATTTCCAGAAACAAAACTTGGAATTGGTCCGCCTATCACTGATGGTTTTTATTACGACTTTGATCCAGCAAAACCATTCACGCCTGATGATCTTGAAAAGCTTGAAAGTGCGATGCGCAAAATTGTTAAAGCAGGACAGAGGTTTCGTCGCCGTGTGACAAATGAAAAAGATGCGCTCAAAGAATTAGCAGCTGAACCGTATAAATGTGAACTCATTGGCCTTAAGGCAAACCCAGAAGATGAATCAAGCGTTGAAGTCGGCGGGGCTGAATTAACTATCTATGACAACTTAGGCCGTGATGGTGAGCCTGTATGGAGTGATTTGTGCCGAGGCCCTCATCTTCCATCAACAAAACAGATTCCTGCATTTAAATTGATGCGCTCTGCTGGCGCATACTGGAGAGGTTCAGAGAAGAACCCCATGCTTCAGCGCATTTATGGAACTGCATGGCCATCGCAAGAAGAACTCGATGCATATTTACTATTGCTTGAAGAGGCCGAGAAGCGCGATCACCGAAAGTTAGGTGCTGAACTTGATCTCTTCTCGTTCCCTGAAGAAATTGGAAGTGGGCTTGCTGTCTTTCACCCAAAGGGTGGAATTATCCGCAGGGCGATGGAAGATTATTCACGACGTCGCCATGAAGAAGAGGGATATCAGTTTGTTTATTCACCTCATTTAACAAAATCTACTTTGTTTGAAACGTCAGGGCATTTAGATTGGTATTCAGAAGGTATGTATCCGCCGATGGTGATGGATGAAGAGCACCATGCCGATGGAACAATTAAGCGCCAGGGGCAGAAGTACTACATGAAGCCTATGAACTGCCCATTTCACAATTTGATATATAAATCAGGCAGCCGCTCGTATCGAGATCTTCCGATTCGTCTCTTTGAATTTGGAACTGTTTATCGCTACGAAAAATCAGGTGTTATTCACGGACTGACAAGAGCCCGCGGCTTCACTCAAGATGACGCGCATATTTATTGCACAAAAGAGCAGATGATGGGCGAGCTAGATTCACTTCTCACCTTCGTACTTAATCTTTTGCGTGACTACGGCTTAGAAGATTTCTATCTCGAACTTTCAACTCGCAACCCTGCAAAATCTGTGGGTTCAGATGCAGATTGGCATGAAGCAACTGAGGCGCTGCGCCAAGCAGCAAGTAAGCAGTCACTTGAATTAGTTATGGATCCTGAAGGTGCTGCCTTCTATGGACCAAAGATTTCTGTGCAGGCACGAGATGCGATTGGCCGTACATGGCAGATGTCTACGATCCAAGTAGATTTTCAACTTCCACAAAGATTTGATTTGGAATACCAAGCTGGCGATGGCTCGCGCCAACAACCAGTGATGATTCATCGCGCACTCTTTGGCTCTATTGAACGTTTCTTTGGAGTACTTACTGAGCACTATGCAGGAGCGTTTCCTCCATGGCTTGCCCCCGTACAAGTACGAGGAATTCCTGTAGCAGATGCATTCTTGCCATATCTGCAAGATGTTGCCTCACAGATGCGTAAAGAAGGCATTCGTATTGATGTTGATTCATCCGATGATCGCATGCAGAAGAAAGTACGTAATGCTCAGATGGAGAAGATTCCATTCATGATGATTGCAGGTGAAGAAGATATGAGCGCCGGGGCTATTTCATTTAGATATCGCAATGGTGAGCAAAAGAATGGCGTGAAGATCTCTGATGCTATCTCTGAAATTTTAAACGCAATTAAGAACCGTACGCAGATATAAAGTGAGCGAGCAGCAAGCAGGAGCAGGCATGCCTGATGGATGGGCAAGGCTTTGGGCGCCTCATCGAATGAGTTATCTCGCCGGAGAAAATAGGCCACTTCCTGGAAACGATCAGCCCTGTCCATTTTGCCGAATCCAAGGTTTAGGTGATGAGGAAGCTTTGATTGTTACACGTGGAGAAACAGCTTACGTTGTTATGAACTTGTATCCATATAACGCTGGGCATGTATTGGTGTGTGCCAACCGACATATCGCAGATTTAACCGATCTCACCGTTGAGGAACGAAGTGAAATAAGTGAGCTCAGTGCTCACGCAATGAAAGTCATACGTAAGGTTTCTGGCGCAAAAGGGTTTAACTTGGGAATGAACCAAGGGGCGCTATCTGGCGCTGGGGTTGCTGAGCATATTCACCAGCATGTTGTCCCTAGATGGTCGGGGGATGCAAACTTCATGCCAATTATTGGAAAGACAAAGGTATTACCGCAATTGCTCAGTGAAACGAGAAAAGCTTTAGCCGATGGTTGGAATCAGGTTTAAGTACTCTTTTATTTCGCTAATTCCCATTCCAGTTTTTTCAATCCACGGTAGTGCTGGAAAGAGTAATCCCGCTTGAAAGCTATCTTCACCGGCTTCTTCAATTGCATCCATGTATTCACTTTTAAATTCTGCAACGAGTTCTTCGTGCTCAGGATCTGCTGGGCGCTTAGTTACTGCGCCATCTGAGTAGTCAGTAACCTCGAGTGTTCCAAGTGAGATGAGCGCAGCAGGGGCACCATCATCGCCATGTAAAACAAGGTAAGGGGTAACAATTGGATCGAGCATCTTTGATGCGATCGCTGACATATCTTCAAAATCAATCTCTGAGGATGTTAAATCACTAATAGCTACGATTGATGGGATATATAAATCTCTGGCTGTTCTCCATGTCTCTAAATCTGCTGTCACAATTCCATCATTTGCGCTTACGATAAAGATCGCTCCATCAGCATCGTCAAAGGAAACTGGCTCAACGCCAAGGGCTGCGGCAAGTTCGGCTGATTTTTGGCCAATTATGGCAATTTTTGCGCGAGAAATTAGGTCTGCCATAGGACCAAAGCCTACGATGTAATCGTGTTACAGAGCTCATTTCGTATACCTGTCACTCGGGTAATTACTCCGCTCTGCCGATTTCTCTTGAGAATTGGTGTTACGGCGAATGTATTGAGTGCCGTCGGAGGCATAGGCGCAACAGTGAGTGCAATTGCATTTTTCACCCGCGGAATCTATTTCTGGGGGATGGTCGTTACCCTGTTCTTTATTCTCTTTGATCTACTTGATGGAACGCTCGCAAGAATGTCAGAAAGTGGGGGTTCAACTTGGGGTGCTCTATTGGATTCCACCCTCGATCGAATTTCAGATGCTGCAGTTATTGGGTCGGTTGCTTACCATCTTTCACGTTCTCATGATCGCCTCGTACCGGTCTTACTTGTTGCACTTGTCGCAGGAAGTTTGGTTTCTTACATTAAAGCGCGCGCAGAGAGTTTAAAGATTCAGTGCGATGGCGGTATTGCCGAGCGCACAGAGCGCCTTATTATTATTTTTGTTGCACTTGGTCTTGCTGGCCTCGGCGTTCCATATGTTTTGGCAATTGGTTCCTGGTTCTTGGCCCTGATCAGTATCTATACAGCGGCAGAGAGATTGGTGATCGTCTTTAAAGCGACCCAAGTAGGCGAATAATCAGGTGAAGCAACTTACCTATATTGCTTATCTTTCGGCATGGAAATTGATCCGGCTGCTTCCAGCGAAACTTGCCTATGGCCTTATGCGAATTATCGCTGATCGGGTCTATGCGAAAAATGTTTCAGGAGTACGAAGACTTCGATCAAATTATGCGCGCGTTCGACCCGATCTTTCACCAAGAGAACTTGAAGAGTACGTGAAAGAAGGGATGCGTTCATACCTTCGGTATTGGTGTGACACTTTTCGGTTGCCTTCATGGAGTGACAAGCAAATCATCACTACCGTCAGTGTCGTAAATGAGCACTTTCTTAGAGACGCCCTGGCAGCAGGAAGTGGTTGCATTGTCTCCCTGCCACATGCAGGTAACTGGGATCATGCCGGGGCGTATTTTTGCAAGACTGGCGCGCCCCTGGTCACAGTGGCAGAGCACCTTGAACCAGAGAAGCTTTTTCAAAAATTCCTTGCATATCGCCAGTCGATCGGTATGGAAGTTTTTGATGCAAGCGCAAGATCTTTAGCCTCACTTGCACAGCGCCTTCGCTCAAATCGCCTGGTAGCACTTGTCGCTGATAGAGATTTGTCCAAGAACGGTGTGGAAGTGGACTTCTGTGGGTTTCCAGCGCGTATGCCTGCAGGTCCAGCCGTATTATCGATTCAAACAGGAGCTCCGCTTATTACAGCATTTGTTAGCTATACAAATAAAGGACTCCACATTGAATTTGGCGCTCCGATCCAAGTTCCGGCGACGGGAACAAATACTGAAAAAGTTGCGATAATGATCCAAGAAAGTGCAAGTCGTTTAGAAGAGCATCTCAAAAAATCGCTAACAGATTGGCACATGTTGCAACGTATTTGGATCGATGGAGACTTCAAGGAGCGTGATGAGTAAAAAGATGCGCATCGGCATGGTTTGCCCATATGGGTGGGATATTCCTGGAGGAGTGCAGAGCCATATTCGCGAGCTCGCAAATCATTTTGTGCATCAAGGTCACCACGTTTCGGTTATCGCTCCTGTGAGCGATGAAGATTCAGTAAAAGATCTCTGGCTTGTGAGCGCTGGAAGACCCATACCAATCCCTTTTAAC
>CAIUAO010000091.1 GCA_903897155.1 uncultured Actinomycetes bacterium
AGCTCACTTTTAAGTTCGGCAGAACACTCGATCTCATCCACGGCCGATTTCATGCACCGCAGCCATGCGTCGTGCTCTACCTGTGAGATGTGAAAACCAGCATGGCGCATCCGAAGCCTTGGGTGACCCCTCTGCTCTGAATAAGTTTTTGGCCCTCCCCAATATTGCTCAAGAAACATAAGCAATCTATTAGCCGCTTCATGTAAATCTGACTGTGGGTACATCGGCCTTAAGACTGGATCGATTGCTACAAGGGCATAAAAATGTGAAACGAGATTCTCAAAAGTTTGATGGCCCCCAACTGCTTCATAGAAATTCGCGGAGGGTTGATCATTACTCATGATGAAAAAAGTTAGCGAGTGAGTTTGCGATAGGTAACGCGGTGAGGCCGCGCAGCATCCACGCCTAGACGCTTGATTTTGTTCTCTTCATAAGATTCAAAGTTACCTTCAAACCAGAACCATTGAGAGTCACCTTCATAAGCAAGAATGTGGGTAGCGATGCGATCTAGGAACCAGCGATCGTGGGAAATCACTACGGCGCATCCAGGAAATTCAAGGAGCGCGTTTTCAAGTGACCCAAGTGTTTCAACATCAAGGTCGTTTGTTGGTTCATCTAGTAGCAAAAGGTTTCCACCCATTTTAAGTGTGAGAGCAAGATTTAGGCGGTTTCTTTCTCCACCTGAAAGCACACCAGCAGGTTTTTGTTGATCAGGACCTTTAAAACCAAAAGCTGATACGTATGCGCGAGATGGCATTTCAACATTTCCAACCTTCATAAAATCCAAACCATCTGAAACAACTTCCCATAATGATTTCTTAGGATCAATTCCACCACGTGACTGATCGACATATGCGATCTTCACGGTCTCACCGATCTTCACACTTCCTGAATCAGGTTGCTCGAGTCCAAGAATTGTTTTAAATAGAGTGGTCTTTCCAGCACCGTTAGGACCAATTACTCCAACAATTCCATTGCGGGGCAATGTAAATGAGAGGTCATCAATAAGAAGGCGATCTCCAAAACCCTTCTTGAGGTTCTCAACTTCAACGACAACGTTTCCAAGTCGAGGCCCCATAGGAATTTGAATTTCTTCAAAATCAAGTTTGCGGGTCTTATCCGCCTCCGCTGCCATCTCTTCATAGCGAGCAAGACGAGCCTTTGACTTTACCTGACGGCCCTTTGCATTCATGCGGACCCATTCAAGTTCTTCGGTCAAACGCTTTGCGCGCTTAGCATCTTTCTGGCCTTCAATTTTCAGACGAGTCGATTTAGTTTCAAGATATGTTGAGTAATTTCCTTCATATGGATAAGCACGACCTCGGTCGAGCTCTAATATCCACTCTGCAACATTGTCTAGGAAGTAGCGATCGTGCGTAATTGCTACAACAGTTCCTGGATATTTTGAGAGGTGTTGCTCAAGCCATAAAACTGATTCAGCGTCCAAGTGGTTAGTTGGCTCATCAAGTAACAATAGGTCTGGTGCTTGAAGCAAAAGCTTGCAGAGAGCAACACGGCGGCGCTCACCACCGGAGAGTACTTTCACATCAGCATCACCTGGTGGACAACGAAGTGCATCCATAGCTTGCTCAAGTTGTGAATCTAAATCCCATGCATTGCGGTGATCGAGCTGCTCTTGAAGCGTTCCCATTTCAGCAAGCAATTTGTCATAGTCAGCATCGGGGTTAGCCATCTCATCGCTAATCGCGTTAAAGCGACTGAGTAGTGCCATCGTTTCCCCAACGCCTTCTTGCACATTTTCTAAAACATTCTTCTCTTCATTAAGTGGTGGTTCTTGAAGCAAAATTCCGACTGTGTATCCAGGACTCAGAAAGGCTTCACCATTTGAAGCAGTTTGCAGTCCAGCCATGATTTGAAGAACGGTTGATTTACCCGCGCCGTTTGGTCCGACCACGCCAATTTTGGCGCCTGGATAGAAGGCGAGGGTTACATCATCAAGAATGACCTTTTCCCCATGCGCTTTACGCGCCTTCTTCATCGTATAAATGAACTCAGCCATGCGGTGAACCTTATCGGTTAGAATTATGTTGTTCTAACACGTGAAAATCTCACGCACATATGCGCCTGTAGCTCAGTCGGATAGAGCACTCGCCTTCTAAGCGAGTTGTCGCAGGTTCGATTCCTGCCAGGCGCGCATATGCAAATGCCCATGAAGACCCCCTGCTCTTGTGCCTTAGGGTTAAGCCATGGGAAGTGATGCACCAAATCTGATCTGGGTTGATTGTGAGATGACTGGTCTAGATTTAGAAAAAGATGCTTTGGTTGAAATCGCAGTTTTAGTAACAGATAGCCAACTCAATATTTTGGGCGAAGGTGTCGACCTTGTTGTGAAGGCGACCCCAGAAGAACTTGCAGGAATGAATGACTTTGTCCGCCAGATGCACACAGATTCTGGTCTGATCGATGAGATACCAAATGGTGTAAGCAAGTCTGAAGCAGAGGCTTTGATTTTAGAATATGTAAATAAATATGCACCCGGTGCCGGTAAATCACCTCTTGCAGGAAATTCAGTCTCAGTAGATCGCACATTCATCACACGAGACCTTCCGGCTTTTAACGAGTATCTCCACTATCGAACGGTTGACGTCTCCTCTATTAAGGAGTTGGCTCGACGCTGGTATCCCAAGGTCTACTTCGCCGCCCCCAAGAAAACTGGGAATCACAGGGCTCTAGGTGATATCCAGGACTCGATTTTGGAGCTGGAGTACTACAGAAAAACAATTTTTATCCCCAACTAAGTACCGTACAATTATCACTCCATGGTGGTCGTAGCTCAGCTGGTAGAGCACTCGGTTGTGGTCCGAGATGTCGCGGGTTCGAGCCCCGTCGATCACCCCAATATTTTCCAATAACGTGCACGACTACAACAAGGAGCCTGACTTGAAAGAAATGATTTTCGATGTTGTCATCGAGATCCCTGCAGGCAGTCGTAACAAATACGAGATCGATCACAAGTCTGGAGAAATTCGTCTTGATCGAATGCTCTTCACGGCAACTCGCTTCCCTCATGACTATGGCTTTGTGAAGAACACACTTTCACTCGATGGTGATCCCCTCGACGCTCTCGTTCTCCTTGATGAGCCAACATTCCCAGGCTGCGTTGTCAGTTGCCGTGTTGTTGGAATGTTCCGCATGGTGGATGAAAAGGGCGGGGATGACAAGCTTCTCTGTGTCGCTGCAGGTGACATTCGAAAGGGTGCACTTCGAGATCTGAAAGATGTCCCTGAATATGAATTAGAAGAAATCAAACACTTCTTTGAAGTCTATAAAACACTTGAACCTGGCAAGCAAGTACACGGTGGAGACTGGGTCGGACATGAGGCTGCAGAGCAAGAAATTAAAGATTCCTATGAACGTTATAAGGAGCATGCATAATATAAGTCACAAATTTGAGCGTGTTTCCACGTTACTCGCATTAGCGCACTTGCGCTGATAGGGTCGCCCACGCACAACATACTCGCGTTGTTAGCTCAGTTGGTAGAGCAGGTGACTCTTAATCACCGGGTCGGGGGTTCGAGTCCCTCACAACGCACTCTTAAGCAAATAGGACCACATTCACTCAGCTCTTATGTTTTAGTGGCTTTTAGAAAGACGCGGCAACACAATCCACTTCATCTAGTAATGATTTTGATATTCGTCCCATATGGTTTTTGCCATAGCAGGTTCAGCTGCGGTCCAAGTCACGCCATAAATACTCTGAAAAGCCTGGTCAAAGGTTTGTCCTTGGCTCATTAAATTCGGAATATCGAAGACCACAGAGGGCCCCTTCAGTGCGATAAGTATCTGAATGATCCGTATGCCTAAAGTAAAACCAAGATCATTCATTGTGTTGACTTCTCTCCAAGTAGTATTTGAATTCTTGATATCTAGAAAGTTATTTAGCCAAGTTAAGTTGAACGGCTTTCCAAATTCTTTTGCAATATTTGAACGGTTCGTCTTCAAGAAATAATCTATAGCATCAGCAAGCGGGCTACTAATAGCTTTTCCCAGGGTTTGAGAATTTGCTGCCGTCTGAGTCATGAGGTATCCGTAGGTCTCACCGCCAGAGATAAACCAATATGGCGGAAGATTGGGTTGTGTTAGGTTTTTTGAGGCCTCTTCGGGAGTCTGGGGCAAAAGTGATCTATTTTTTACGTAGTTAGATAACCACAGTGCGTGATACAACTCAACAGCTGTGAGTTTGTAACTAACATCTGTACTCGGATACGGTTTATTTGCAATACCTATACCAAGGTACAAAGTTCCATCTGCACCAACCCAAGAATCTGATGAAGCACAGCCCATTGGATCATCCATTGGACAAAATATTAAAGGCGAAGCAGGCGGTGGACCCGTTGGCTGTGGTTGTGGACTTGGGGAAGTTTGCATACTTTTTGGCATTTCCCAAATAGAGAGCGCGTGAGTATCTCCAGGAAAAGATATCCCAAGACCGACGCAAACCACACTGACACCAGAGAAATTTCCAATCTCGCCAGGGTTACCACA
>CAIUAO010000092.1 GCA_903897155.1 uncultured Actinomycetes bacterium
AAAGTACATATTTGTTCCACAGACCTGATCCAACTAAACACCGCCTGAGTAAAGTCATTGGGGTTTTGGTTGGCGGCACCATTCTCTCTGCTTGGGGCATCGGGCTTATTCCTTTTGAGCAGTTACCGCTACCCAGTTATTGGATTGGAATCATCTACAGAACCTCTTCCGGTTTAGTTTGGTTAGCCGCAATTTGGTATTTCTATCCAGAAGCGTTAGTTAGGTTTAAAGTTAAATTGAGCAAGAAATTGCTTATTGGACTTCTCCTAGTTCTATTCTTTACAGCAGGACCTGTCTATAACGCTGATTTTGCTCATAGTTCAATATTTGATGCTTTTATTGGCATTCTCTTTTCTATGGGCATAGGAATCGATGAAGAACTCTTCAGTAGAGGACTAATCTTTGGTGCATTTGAGTCCTATGGCATTCAAGTAGCAGCAATCATTTCTGCTGTTCACTTTGGGCTACTTCATTTTGGCAATGTCATCTGGGGTAGCCAATCATTTTCCTATACTTCTACCCAAGTTGTGGGAGCTATGGCATTTGGGTATTTGTGTGTAGGGCTGATGCTGTATACCAAAACTATTTGGGTCCCAGTTTTATTCCATGCGCTTGTTGATTTTCCTATGCAACTAGAGAGTACTGCTTCTTACAATGATGCCGTCACTGGTCAGGCTTATTGGCTCTATACATTTTCATTTGCTATTCCATATGCAATTGCTGGCTGGGTACTTATTACCCTGAGTACTCGTGGGAGTTTTGGGCGCTTGACTTCGTGGAGTCAAAGATTTGGTCTAGTTAAATAGTTTTGAACAGGCATTGATCGCCGTAGGCGGCCAAGCCACCCCACCCAACCACTGTTAAACTCCTGTCGTGAAAAAACAAAGCAAGTTTGCAGCTGTAATTCTTGCGATAGCACTTGCTGCTAGCTACTCACCGGCCCATGCCCAGACAAAACAGGGTGTTTGTACTGTTCAACAAAAATCAGCGGTCAAGGCGATTATTACGAAGCAGATTAACGCTCTGACTAAATCTGACTGGCAGAGCGCCTATAACTACTCTGCTCTTGCTTATCAAAGCGTGATTTCACTTGAGCTATTTACGCAAACTATTAAAAACCAATATGTTTTCTTAGTCTTCAATGACGGCTTTGGTTTTGGAGCGTGCAAGACGGATAAAAGTACTTTTAGCCAGAGTGTCACGATTGACTATCACGGAGTCAAACATTTACTCGCCTTTGGTCTGACCCTGGTTGATAAACGCCTTGGCGTCGTGGCCGCCAATGAAGTTGTTGCACCTGTTGGCGTGCCTGCATAGTTCTCGCTGGTTTAGAGCAGGGAATTATTTAAATCTGCTCTACCCAAGACCATTAGCTACCTTGAGCAAGGTTGCATAACTCAAGTTATAGCCTGTGACAGACAAGGCGATCTTCTTACCTGCTTTACTGGCCACCCAACGAATGAGCCCTCCGTTGTGAATGATGATCTGCGTGCCACAACGCGGAACACTTGCGCAGTTACTCCAGATTTCAGCGCTATTGCCGTGAATAGATACCGAACCAATCTTCTTATTAAAGCCAGAAGATGAAGTGCATGTGCCCTTGAGTTTTTCAAAGATATTAAGGCCAGGAAGATTGTTTGCAAAGCTTCCCTTGCCTGCTAAGTAGTAATACTGCTTTGCCTTATCAGGACATTCACTTCCATTACTTAAACCCATCTCATGCACGTTTAAACCTGCGGTGTA
>CAIUAO010000093.1 GCA_903897155.1 uncultured Actinomycetes bacterium
CTATGAAGCAGTTGGGGGCCATCAAACTTTTGAGAATCTCGTTTCACATTTTTATGCCCTTGTAGCAATCGATCCAGTCTTAAGGCCGATGTACCCACAATCAGATTTACATGAAGCGGCTAATAGACTGCTTATGTTTCTTGAGCAATATTGGGGAGGCCCAAAAACTTATTCAGAGCAGAGGGGTCACCCAAGGCTTCGGATGCGCCATGCTGGTTTTCACATCTCACAGCTAGAGCACGACGCATGGCTGCGGTGCATGAAATCGGCCGTGGATGAGATCGAGTGTTCTGCCGAACTTAAAAGTGAGCTGTGGGGTTATATGGAATTCGCCGCAGCTTCCCTCATAAACGCTGATGATTAACCAACTGTTTAGGTAAATATGAGTGCATTTAGGCCAGCCATAGGGCAGTATTTCCTCTGACAGCGCGAGCCACGCGCTGCTCATACAAGGGAGCAGTTTGGTGCATCAGACATTAGTTCTGAACGCCACCTATGAGCCACTAGGTGTCGTTACAGATAGGCGGGCGTTGTTGCTCGTCTTAAACCAGCGCGCCACTGCAATTGAAGACTCCGACACCGTGCTGCATTACTCCGGTGGATCACTCACTCTTCCAGCGGTAATCCGCTTACATAAATTTGTCCGTATTCCTTATCGTCATGCAGTTCCACTTTCACGCAGAGCAATCTTTGCTCGCGATGGTGGTCGGTGTGTTTATTGCACAGCGCCTGCAACTTCCATTGATCATGTTATTCCGCGAAGTCGTGGCGGAATGCATTCTTGGGACAATGTTGTCTCCGCATGCCACAAGTGCAACCATCAAAAAGCAGACCGTACTCTGAAGGAAATTGGTTGGAGACTTCGCTCAACTCCCCGTGAACCAGTTGGCGCAGCATGGAGAATTCTTGGAACAGGTCGCCCCGATGTGCGATGGATTACATATTTAAAGCCATATGGTGTTGAGCAGATGCTATCTGCGGCAGCAACTGCCTAAATTCTCCAATAGAATAAGAACATGATGACAAGTTTTCTTCAAAGTGCACTCCACTCGTGGGCATCAATTGCGCAAGAGCCAGGAGCCGAGCCCGGAACAGGACTTAAGCTTTGGCAGACGGTGACAATATTTCTTCTCGCGCCAATTGGCCTCTTTGGAGTTATTACAGTTTTTGTGCTTTATTTTTCTCGCACTAAAACAAATAAGTAATTAGATATCTTTTTGTTGCACTCGCAGGGCTCTAGCAAGGGAATCTCTACCTTCTGAGACAAGCCTTCGCAATGTATCGGCAGCACCTTTGCCAGCGCCTCCAAGCCATGCATCCGTCTTATCTAGGGTCTCTTGGGAAATGATGTAGCGGGGGTAGAGCATCTCAACATTTGTACTCGAGACTTCATAAGAACTTGAATCCCACATTTGCAGAAGTGAGTCAAAATATGGATCCACATAATCTTTTAGGAGCTCATCTTGGCCGATGCGCATAAAGCCGCGATGCAAAGCTAAACGCTTATAACTTGAGAGCTCATCGTTCATGAGGGAGTTCCAAGCAGATGCTTTTGCCTCCTTGGTTGGAAATGATGCAATCGCTTGGGCGTAGTTTGTCTCACCTGTCAGAGTTTTATCTTCTGCGAGCACAGCATCCAACTCTTCTCGGGTAAAAGCACCTCGGTCAACAAGAATATTCACGAAGTACCAGCGAAGGTCGCGATCTACTACAAGTCCTGCGAGCCCACCTTCTAACATCGTTCTAATAAATTCGATGTGCTCTGGCATGCGGGCAAGAGCGGCAAAAATACGAGCGATTTGTAATTGAATATCACTTTCAGGTTTTGCACCACGAACGATCTCAAGAAGTCCTGTGGCAATGTCCTCACGCAAAGCTGTGCGAATCTTGGGGTTAGAGTTATGTTCAACCGCGCTAATAATGTCATTTCCAAGCCCTGAAACGATTGTGATGAGCTCTTCAGATTTAAGACCCTCAAGAACCATTTTCGAGAAGTTAGTAGTTGTAATTTCCCCGTCGCGCCACATATCCCAAATAGCGACCCAGCAAATCACTCTTGCGACATGATCTGTGATATTTCCAAGGTTTTTTTGTAGTGTTGCAAGTGAGCGCTCATCAAAGCGAATCTTTGAATATGCATAATCACGATCATTAATGAGCAATAAGTCTGCGAGAGGTTCACCAGCAAGTTCTACTACCTCGGTATTCGCACCGGTGATATCAAATTCGACGCTCTTGCGAAGAACTAACTTGCCACCTTTAAGATCAAAGAGGCCAATAGATGTGTAGTGAGGGCGAATTTCTTTAGATCCTGCTGGAACAGCAGGGGTATCTTGTTTGATAGTTACTCTTTTATAAAGACCTTCTGCAATATCTAGTACAGGGTGCAGGGTATTAATACCTGCTGTACGAAGCCATGTTTTGCTCCAAACATCTAAATCTCGACCGCTTGTGCTTTGTAGTTCTGTGAGTAGATCTGAGAGCTCTGTGTTCTTCCATGCATACTTTTTAAAGTATTTCTGCAGTCCTTCGATGAAATTATCACGGCCTACATATGCACAGAGTTGGTGCATAACCGAGGAACCCTTTGCATAGGAGATTCCATCAAAGTTTGCATTAACCGATTCAATATCTGGCATATCAACAGCAATAGGGTGAGTAGTTACTAATTGATCTTGTGTATATGCCCAACTCTTTCCTTCAGAAATAAACGATGCCCATCCTTGCTTGAACCTAGTTCCTTCAACTAATGCAAGGTATGAAGTCCACTCGGCAAAAGATTCATTAAGCCATAAGTCATCCCACCAACCCATGGTGACCATATTTCCAAACCACATATGCGCCATTTCGTGCAAAATCACATGGGCGCGTGCTTGGCGATTTCTATCTGTTACGCGGCTTCTAAAGACAAGAATCTCTTCACGGAAGGTCACCACACCTGAGTTCTCCATAGCGCCCCAGTTAAAATCGACAACGGCAACTTGGTCATACTTTTCAAATGGATAGGCGAGACCAAATGTTTTTTCAAAATAAGCAAAGCCTTCTTTAGTGTGCTGAAATATCTCTGCAGGGTCTAAATCATCAGCTAAGGATTTACGACAATAGATTCCAAGAGGGACAGCTTTTTCTCCTACATACTCATCGTGCACATGATGGTAGGGACCAGCTACAAATGCTGTGATGTATGTAGAGATAGGTGGTGTTGGAAGAAACTTTGTATGTTTGAATTCGCCATCTATTTTTTCTTCAGCTACGGGACTATTAGAGAGCGCTTGCCAATGCTTAGGAGTTAATACAGCAAGATTAAATATTGCCTTTAAATTTGGCTGATCAAAGCATGGATACATTTTACGAATATGGGCAGTCTCACCTTGCGAGTAAAGATAAATTTCTTGATCAGCAGGGTCAACCGATTTTTGTAAACCCTCACCTGTCTTTGAATAGGCAACTTCGGCTTCGATTATTAGCTCATTTTCACTTGCTAAATTTTTGAGAAAAAGACTTTCTCCATCGAATGTGGATGCATCAACGGTTTGGCCATTGAGAGTTGCCGAGATAATCCGCTTTGCAACGGCATCTATAAAGGTTTCATACCCAGGAGTTTTGCAGGTGAACTTCACCGTCGACTTGGCAATGAAGGTATCGCCACCCTTGCTTACATCTAGAAAGACCTCATAACTTTCAACGGCGATGTGTTCTGAGCGTTCTTGTGCTTCACTTCTAGAAATATTGATGCCAGGCATGCTTGTCTCCTTTAGGCTTCCTAGATGGAGGTTACTTGATGATCATCCGCCCGGATAATCGAAGTTACAAACTTCGAGGAGCAAGGGCAACCCTTGCCCAATCCACTGCATTTGAAAAACTGTGGCCGAAGTTTGGCATCCCAATGGAAGGGACTATTGACCCTGCTTCCTTGTTTCCAGGTTTCACGCATTTCATTATGGAAATTGGAACTGGAATGGGGGAGGGCACTGCGCTCATTGCTCAAAGTTTTCCAGAGACTGCATTCATCGGAGTCGAAGTGCACCAACCCGGAATCGGCTCATTGCTTTGGAGAATTGAATCTGCTGGTTTAAAAAACCTCAAGATTATGGAAGAAGATGTGCATATTATTTTACGCGATCATTTTGAAAATCAGTCCTTTGACGCTTTTCATCTTTATTTTCCAGATCCGTGGCCAAAGAAAAGGCATTGGAAGAGACGCATCGTCCAACCAGAGTTTTTAGATCTTATTTATAGCAAATTAAAACCAGGTGGATATATACATATCGCAACTGATTGGGTGGAATATGCGAATTGGATCGAAAATGTATTTAGCCAAAATCAGAAATTTAGAGGGGGTGAAATTCAACGCCCGGAGTGGAGGCCTCTGACCAAGTTTGAAGGAAAAGGGGTAAAAAAAGGTCATCTTGTTACTGATTTAAAATATTTTAAAGAAGACTAATGATTTGATTCAAAGTCGCTAATTAATTTGATGCGGCGAATATGGCGCGCATCATTTGTAAACGGCGTCTTCAGGAAGAGATCGACAAGTGCAAGTGCTTCATTCTCTTCATGCATACGTCCGCCAATTGCCATGATGTTTGCATCATTGTGTTCTCGTGCTGCAATTGCTGTCGCTTCATTCCACACAAGTGCCGCGCGAATGCCTTTAACTTTATTGGCAGCTATTTGCTCACCATTTCCCGAACCACCTAGAACTATTCCAAGTGAACCAGGTTCATTTGCTACGGCTTGGGCAGCTGGAATACAAAAAACTGGATAGTCATCTTGAGGATCTAACGTGTGTGGGCCATGATCGATAACATCATGCCCCTGACCTTTAAGATGAGAAATGATCCGACTCTTAAAGTCCAGGCCTGCGTGGTCGCTGCCAATATGGATTTTCATGGAGCAATCCTCTCAAAAAAAAGAGAAGACCCCCACCATATTTGGCGGAGGTCTTTAGGATCTTTTTATTAGTTATTTCCTGGCGTAGGTGTTCCCGGCGCTAGAGGAGCCCCGTGATTGCGCATCCCTGCGAAACCCTTACCTGGAACTGCATTAACTTGCGCAGTCACACGCGTTGTTAGGCCTGAAATCATTTGTGTTGCTTGTGCTTGTGTGATTTTGCCAGCAGCAACTTGTGCATTGATTTGAGTTGTATCTGCAGCCACTAATGCAGTTATCAGCGCTTGGGTATTTGGACCAGCAATGGTTGCAAGTGATTGACCTGCAGCACGATCTGCTTGAAGGTTTGCAGCGGTGATCCCAAGTGTGCTGAGGATTACTGATTGATCTTGTGCAAGTACCCCACCGCGTGGACCACCAAAGCCATGACCACCGTTAACAGACGGTGCTCCTTGTGGCAAAGCAGGTGCAGGTTGCGCTGTGCGAGCCGCATTAAGCGCAGCAACAATTGCATCTGACTGAGCTTGTGTAATCGTTCCCTTAGTTACTAAACCAGCAAGTGTGGTTGTAATTGGGTTCATACCATTTACATAACTTGTATTCGTTGTAGTAATTTTCTTGATAGTTGTTCTATGGGTAACGGTAGCTGCGTTAGCAATTCCCGCAGTTCCGAACGCAGTTGCTGCAACAAGTGCTGCTACTGCTGCTGTGGACTTATTCATATTTCTCCTTTGTAGGTATCGGGTGCCCTCACACCCGAATAACTGCAGAGTGCTCTTTCGACCTGAAAAAGAAGCCCAGTTCTGCTGGGAGCAATCTGTGAGTATTAGCACTCTGGCTAGCTTCCATGCGGGGGTGTAAGTGCTGGCTCGGGTCAATTAGCCCGTTACCTACATACGCTGGCAAAGCTCACTCCAATTAGGAGCATTTCATTCCAGAAGGAAAACAATGAGTACTAAAAGAATTTCACGTGCTTTGCTTATTGCATCAACTCTGATTCTCTGTGTATCAACAACACCAATTGCCGGAGCTTCCGTCAAAGCTCCAGCAAAAGCCGGGCGCACCATAACCGATCCCTTAAACACAATTAGAAGCGGAAAAGGTGCGCCGAGCTCTTCACTTGGAATCAACGGTGATTTTTATATTGATTTAGCTACTTTTAATTTCTACGGACCAAAAGCAAAAAACATATGGAGTACACCAACTTCATTGCGTGGACCAAAAGGATTACCCGGTACTGCAGGAGCAAAATCAACAGGTACCTCAACAGGCATACAAGGTATCCAAGGTGAAAAAGGTGCAACTGGTGAAAAAGGTGCAACTGGTGAAAAAGGTGCGACAGGAGCTACTGGTCTACAAGGTATTGCAACCGTTTCGAGTGGAGGCGGAGGTGGTTCACCTGGCCCAACGGGAGCAACTGGGTCACAAGGAATACAAGGAGTTCAGGGCACACCTGGAGCGACAGGAGGTAGTGGGGGACCGGCAGTTTCGGTGGGGAGCGTAAGTTTTATTTCACAAATTATA
>CAIUAO010000094.1 GCA_903897155.1 uncultured Actinomycetes bacterium
ATCATCGTGCTCAAGGAATGGAATCATTGCTGTTGCAACAGAAACCATCTGGCGTGGTGATACGTCCATGTAATCGACTTCGTCAGCCAAAATGTATTCAACTTCTCCGCCACGACGACGAACAAGAACGCGCTCTTCAGCAAAATGACTATCTGCTGTTAGTGGTGCGTTTGCTTGCGCGATGATGTGTTCATCTTCTTCATCGGCTGTGAGGTAATCAATTTGATCTGTGACTTTGCCCTTAGAAACCTTGCGGTAAGGGGTCTCGATAAATCCAAATGGTGTTACTCGTGCATAAGTAGCAAGAGAACCAATCAAACCAATGTTTGGACCTTCAGGAGTTTCAATTGGGCACATACGACCGTAGTGAGAAGGGTGCACGTCACGAACTTCAAAGCCTGCACGTTCACGTGAAAGACCGCCGGGTCCAAGCGCTGAAAGACGACGCTTGTGGGTCATTCCTGAAAGTGGGTTTGTTTGGTCCATAAATTGTGACAATTGAGAAGTTCCGAAGAACTCCTTAATCGATGCAACTACTGGACGAATATTGATAAGTGTTTGAGGGGTAATTGCTTCAACATCTTGTGTGGTCATGCGCTCACGAACAACGCGCTCCATACGAGAAAGTCCTGTGCGAACTTGATTTTGAATCAATTCACCAACGGTACGAAGGCGACGGTTACCGAAGTGATCGATATCGTCGGTCTCAACGCGAACTTCCTTGCCGTATTCCATAAGAACATCGCCCTTATGAAGTGAGACGAGGTACTTAATTGTTGCAACGATGTCTTCAATATTAAGAAGACCCTTTGAAAGCTCAAGTTCAAGACCAAGCTTCTTATTGACCTTAAAGCGACCAACCTTTGCAAGGTCATAACGCTTTGGATTGAAGTAAAGATTCTCAATAAGATTTTGAGCTGCTTCCTTCGTTGGTGGCTCACCTGGACGAAGCTTGCGATAGATATCAAGCAGGGCTTCATCTTGAGTTTCAACGTTATCTTTTTCAAGAGTTGCGCGAATGGATTCAAATTCTCCAAATTGCTCGAGAATTTGCTCTGATGTCCAGCCAAGTGCCTTAAGGAAAATTGTTACTGACTGCTTACGCTTACGGTCAATACGAACACCGACAAGATCCTTCTTGTCTACTTCAAATTCAAGCCAAGCACCACGGCTTGGGATGATCTTTGATGTGAGAATATCTTTGTCAGATGCTTTTTCAATTGTGCGTTCGAAATAAACACCAGGTGAGCGAACGATCTGTGAAACAACGACGCGCTCTGTTCCGTTAATAACAAAAGTTCCGCGAGGTGTCATAACAGGGAAGTCGCCCATAAATACTGTCTGTGACTTAATTTCACCGGTCTCGTTATTGGTGAATTCAGCGGTTACGAATAACGGCTGGCTGTAAGTCATATCGCGTTCTTTGCACTCCGCGATTGTGTTCTTTGGTGGTTCAAAACGGTGATCATGGAAAGACAAACTCATCTTGCCTTGGAAATCTTCAATGGGTGAAATCTCTTCAAAGATTTCTTCTAGTCCAGATTGCTTAGGGACTTCTCCGCGTCCTGACTTCTCTGCATCTTGTAAACGTGAACGCCATGATTCATTACCAAGTAACCAATCAACGCTGTCTAGCTGCAGTGATAGGAGATTTGGAACTTCAAGTGGTTCACGGATCTTTGCGAAAGAAACTCGAGCGGGGGCAAATGATTTCGACTTCGCGGCCAATTAATCCTCCAGTAGCTTAAAACGCACGGCTATCAAAAGGTCGCGGCCGCTATATGCCTAACCTCAGAGAGTGTGAAAATTGTGAAGGTGCAGGGTATCCAAATGGTTGTGGATCTGTCCAATTGAAGGGCAAAAGGTGCTATAAGCCTAAGGAGACCTCGCGGGCCTGAAGGGGCAAGAAAAAACCCGCCTTGGCGAACCGAGGCGGGTTTTTCTTTAAGGCAATTACTTGATTGTGACCTTTGCGCCGGCTGCCTCTAGCGCTGCCTTTGCCTTCTCGACTGCTTCCTTTGTTCCCTTTTCCATGAGGGTTGCAGGAGTTGCATCTACAAGGTCCTTCGCTTCCTTCAAGCCAAGGCTTGAATTAATTGCGCGAACTTCCTTAATTACTGCAATCTTCTGTGAACCAGCATCATCCAAGATAAGTGTGAACTCATCTTGAGCTTCTGCAGCAGCAGCGCCACCAGCAGCAGCTCCGCCACCAGCAGCAGCAACTGGAGCTGCAGCGGTTACATCGAATTCAGATTCAAATGCCTTGACGAAATCTGAGAGCTCGACAAGTGACATTTCCTTGAACTGTGACATTAAATCTTCTTGTGACAATTTAGCCATTTTATTTCCTCTTCTTATTCTGGTTGTTCGGTTGCTTCAGCAACTGGGGTTTCGGTTGCTTCAGCAACTGCCTCTGGGGCAGAAACTTCGGCGGTGGCCTCTACTGCTGCTTCAGCGACTGGCGCTTCTGCAACAACTTCAGCTGCTTCGACAACTGGTGCGGCAACTTCTGCAACAGGTGCAGCAGGTGCTCCAGCTTCTAGCTTGATGCGAAGTGCATCGAAGGTACGAGCGGCCTTAGCCATTGTGCCCTTCATTGCACCAGCAAGCTTGGACAAGAGAACCTCACGGGACTCAAGATCAGCAAGCTTCATAATCTCTGCAGTTGTAATTGCCTTACCTTCAAAGATTCCACCCTTGATAACAAGGAATGGGTTCTCCTTCTGGAAGTTCTTTAGGCTCTTAGCTGCATCGATTGGATCTCCTTTAACAAAGGCCACCGCAGAAGGACCGGCAAGAAGATCATCAGAGAGATCTACTCCAGCATTCTTTGCAGCAATCTTGGTCAAGGTGTTCTTCACAACTGAATACTTGGTATTTGCGCCAAGTGAACGGCGAAGTTCTTTCATTGAGGCCACAGATAAACCGCGGTACTCAGTGAGCACAGTTGCATTAGCGGTGCGGAAGTCTTCCGTCAGCGCTGCTACATCTGCTTCTTTATCAGAACGAGCCATTTTCTACCTTTCTTATGTCATCTAGTTTTTTAACTAGATCACCACGCCTAATGAATTCTTTATAAAATAAAAAATCCTCGGCGCATAAGTGCGCACGAGGTTTTCGTGTGTACCTATGCGGGCTGCGATTTCTCGCAATTAACTCAGAGCATTTCTGCTCTAAGACCTGCAGTCTTTGGTGATAGACAAAGGGTAGGGCCAAAGCCCTACCCCAGTCAAAATGAGCCTAAATAGCCGGCTTATCTAATACTTATTGAATAGATGGGCCGTTATCACGAGAGATTGAAGTATCAATCGCAATTCCAGGTCCCATGGTTGTTGAAACAACAGCCTTCTTAATAAAACGTCCCTTAGAAGAGTTTGGCTTTGCGCGCATTACTTCTTCTACTGCCGCTGCATAGTTATCAGCAAGCTGTTCGGTAGTAAATGAGACTTTGCCGATTAGGAAGTGCAGGTTTGAGTTCTTATCAACACGGAACTCAATCTTTCCGCCCTTAATGTCTGTTACGGCCTTTGCGACATCTGTTGTCACTGTTCCTGTCTTTGGGTTTGGCATTAAACCGCGAGGTCCAAGCACCTTTCCAAGACGACCGACCTTACCCATTAATTCTGGTGTTGAAACTACAGCGTCATAATCAAGACGACCCTTTGAAACTTCATCAATGAGTTCATCTGCGCCGACGATATCTGCTCCAGCTGCGCGGGCTTCTTCAGCACGCTCTCCGCCAGCAAAAACCAAAACACGAGCAGTCTTACCTGTTCCGTGTGGAAGATTCACTGTTGAACGAATTGCTTGGTCAGCTTTCTTTGGATCTACACCAAGTACCAAAGCGACTTCAACTGATGCGTCGTACTTTGTAACTGATGTTTCCTTAGCGAGTTTCATCGCTGCTGTTGGCGAGTAAAGGTTCTTAATATCAACCTTTGCTGCTGCCTCTGTGTATTTCTTACTGCGCTTCATTTCTTCTCCTTATGTTAGGGAGTTGTGGTGTAACGGAGCAGCAAGCTCCTCCCACTTCTCTTTTCTTCTTTTGTTAGTTGGAAACCGTGATTCCCATTGAACGTGCTGTTCCTGCGATGATCAAGCTTGCTGCCTCTAGGTCATTTGCATTGAGGTCGGCCATCTTTACCTTGGCGATCTCTTCAACTTGTGACTTAGTGATGTTTGCAACCTTGTTCTTGTGAGGAATAGCTGAACCCTTTTCGATTCCAGCAGCCTTCAAGATTAAGCGTGATGCTGGTGGAGTCTTTGTGATGAATGTGAATGAGCGATCTTCATAGACGCTGATCTCCACGGGGATGATCTGTCCCTTTTGGCTTTCAGTCGCTGCGTTATACGCCTTCACGAAATCCATGATGTTGACACCATGCTGACCAAGTGCAGGACCTACTGGTGGGGCAGGTGTTGCTGCTCCAGCCTGGATCTGCAACTTAATAAGAGCAGTGATCTTTTTCTTTGGTGCCATTTCGTTTTTCTCCTTTTATTTTTCTTAAATCTTCTGAACCTGATGGAATGAAAGCTCTACTGGTGTTTCGCGGCCAAAGATAGAAACAAGCACCTTGAGTTTTGCTTGCTCCGGCATGATCTCTGAAATCGATGCAGGCAAGGTTGCAAATGGGCCATCCATAACTGTGACTGATTCGCCAACTTCAAAGTCAATGACGCGAATCTCTGGCTTATCACCCTTCTTTACTGGGCGAGGAGCAAGAATATTTTCAACTTCACCCAGGCTTAGTGGTGATGGGTGGTGAGCATTTCCAACGAATCCTGTGACACCTGGTGTGTTACGCACACATGACCATGACTCATCTGTCAGATCCATGCGAACTAATACATAACCAGGGAATACATTGCGCTTAACCTGCTTGCGCTGACCGTTCTTAATTTCAGTAATTTCTTCTTCAGGGACTTCTACTTGGAAGATGTAATCCTCCATATTAAGCGCCTGAATACGGTTAGCAAGATTTCCCTTTACCTTCTTCTCATAACCAGCATATGAGTGAACGACATACCACTCACCTGCTGCTGTGCGAAGGGCGCGACGGAATTCTGCATTCTCATCATCTTCTTCTAATTCTGTTTCCTCGAGAGCTACTTCAGCATCGATAGCTGTGATTGCCTCAGCGCTACCAACCTCTTCATCAGCAAGCACTTCTTCAACAACCTGTTCAGGTGTTGCAGCGAGCGCAGCTTCAAATGGGTCGATAGTGGCAGCAACTGGCTCAGCAGTCACTGTCTCTTCGAAGAATGGATTCTCAATTGTCATCTATGCGCGCCTATCCAAAAATCCAGAAAACGATCTTGGTCAATGCCAAGTCTAAAATTGAAACAACAGCGATAATAAAACCAACGAAAACTAAAACAACAGCCGTATATGTTGTGAGCTGATTGCGAGTAGGCCAAACAACCTTACGAAGTTCTGAAAGAACTTGGCGATAGAACAGGCCGATACGACCAAAGATGCCTTTGGCTACTTCGGTATCGTGCTTCTCATCAATCACGTTGCTTACCTTTCTTATTACTTCTTTAATGACACGTGTACTTCGTAATTACTGTTACTTCTTTCTTTTACTACCTACTTGCAGGGCAGGAGGGACTTGAACCCCCAACCGCCGGTTTTGGAGACCGGAACTCTGGCCAGTTGAGCTACTGCCCTTCGAGCGTTGTTAAGACATGAGTGATCATGACCTATTGCAAGCGCCAGACCGAGGAGTCTAGAGCCCAGCATGCGTATGAGTAAAACCGGCTAAATCTCACGCTCACATAACCCCCCATGTTTGGCATACTCCCCCTATGAGCGAAAAAAAGCCCCGCATTTCTACGCGTATCGCAGCGATAGCCGAATCAGCAACGCTAGCTGTCGATGCAAAAGCAAAAGCTCTTAAAGCTGCGGGCAAACCTGTCATCGGATTTGGCGCGGGTGAACCAGATTTCCCAACACCTGATTACATCGTTGCTGCTGCAATAGATGCTGCATCAAAACCCGCCAACCATCGCTACACACCTACTCCAGGTCTACCAGAGCTTCGCGACGCAATCGTTGCAAAAACAAAGCGTGATTCAAACTATGTGATTACTGCAGATCAAGTTCTTGTTACTAATGGTGGCAAGCAGGCCGTATATGAATCATTTGCAACAATTATTAACCCGGGAGATGAAGTAATTCTTCCCTCCCCTTATTGGACGACATATCCAGAGTGCGTGAAACTTGCAGGTGGGCGAAGTGTTGAAGTCTTTGCTGATGAAACACAGAACTACTTAGTAAGCGTTGAGCAACTAGAATCTGCTCGCACACCAAAAACTAAGGCACTTTTGTTTTGCTCTCCATCTAACCCAACGGGTTCTGTTTATTCGGAAGAACAAGTCAAGGCAATTGGTGAATGGGCCCTTGCCCATGGCATCTGGGTGATCACAGATGAAATTTATGAACACCTTCTCTATGACGGAGCAAAAGCTCCGAGTATGCCTGTGCTTGTTCCTGGACTTGCTGATCAGTGCATCATTCTCAATGGCGTTGCAAAAACTTATGCAATGACAGGTTGGCGCGTGGGCTGGATGATCGGGCCTAAAGATGTCATTAAGGCAGCAACTAACCTTCAATCACACTTAACATCAAACGTATCTAACGTATCTCAGCGTGCTGCAATCGCTGCGGTTAGTGGAGATTTAAGCGCGGTACATAAGATGGGTGAAGCCTTTAATCGTCGCCGCACACTCATCGTGAAGATGCTCAATGAAATACCTGGTGTCTTTTGCCCAACGCCAACTGGAGCTTTCTATGTCTATCCATCTGTTAAGGGTGTTCTAGGCAAAGAGATCCGTGGAAAGCGTCCTCAAACTTCTGCAGAACTTGCTGCGCTTATTTTGGACGAGGCAGAAGTAGCTGCTGTTCCTGGTGAAGCCTTTGGCCCTTCAGGTTATCTTCGTTTTTCTTATGCTCTGAGTGATGAAGATATTGTTGAAGGAATCACTCGAGTACAAAAATTATTAGCTGAAGCTAAGTAACTTAAAGGCTAACTCCTACAAATTGAACTTCAGGTTCTAAAGTAATTCCGAATTTATCTTTTACTTTACTTCTTGCCGCTCTTGCTAACCCAGCAATGTCATCTGCTGTAGCGCTACCTGAATTCATCAAAGCAAGAACATGTTTATCTGAAATCTTCGCACCTGAAAGTGATTCACCTTTGTGCACTCCTGCATGTTCCATAAGCCATGCCGCTGATGTCTTTATAGTCCCATCGGGCTGTGGCCAACGCGGTGCATCTGCAGGAAGTTTTGCCGCGCTATCTGAGGAAATAATCGGATTAGTAAAGAAAGATCCTGCGCTCCAATTTTGGTCGGAGTAAAGCATTCCTTTTTTAGCTCGCAGCCCAAGAACAGCTTCTCGAACTTTTGCAATGGCTACTCGCTCTCCTACTTGAACATTGAGCGAACTAGCTAGTTCTTCATACTGAATTGGAAGTGAGGTCTCACCACGTCGCAATTGGAAAGTGACATCTAAAATGACATAGCGCTCAGGCTCTTTTTTAAAGATGGAGGAGCGGTAGGAGAAATCACAATCACTTGCCATGAATGTATGAATTTCCTTTTTCTTTCGGTCATATGTGCGAATACGCGCAATCACTTCTGCGACCTCATGGCCATAAGCACCAATATTTTGAATGGGCGCCCCGCCAACAGTTCCTGGAATTCCGCTTAAACATTCAAGATTGGCGAGATCTTTTGAGATTGTGAATTCAACAAATTTATCCCAGTTCTCCCCTGCTGCAACTTGCAAGGTTCCGCCACTACAAGCATCAATCTCATATGAATTGCCTCGTGTTTCAACAATAAGCACTGTGCCATCAAAGCCAAGATCACCCACTAATACATTTGAACCGCTACCAAGTATTAAAAGTGGTTCATTCGATTCATCACATTGTTTAACTGTTGTAATGAGTTCTTCTTCTGTGTGCACATGCACAACGCGTTTAGCCGGCCCACCTACATGCAGGGTTGTTAAGTCAGAGAGATTCTGGGCCATGGGATAAGGCTATCTTCGAGCAATCAAAATCTGATTTTTCCCGCGAAATCGATCCAAGATTCGATCGTAATTCTTCTTAGACTGGGTTTCGCGAAAACTCTCTTCGGTGTCGTAATACCCATGGTGGCGTCCTTGAACCAGAGGAAGTTCCATTTGCAGCAAGCGACCCTGAGACTGGCGAAGTCGAAGTGAAAATTCGATATCTGCATTTCTGTAATAAATAGCTCGGATATTAAATGCTCCACACGTCACCGCAGCATCGCGATTAAGGGCCATGAAGTAACTAAAGAGGACATCGACTTCTCCTGGTCCACGGTCATCAACACTTCGCCATTCATCGTCAACATTTACTAGACCACCATGCCAACCGACTGCTGCCCACTCGCCACTTGAAAGCGCTTCAAGGACTGGAGTAATTGCATCACCGGTGAACTGTGTTGAAGGATCCATGATCACTACATACTCACTTGGCGCTAGTTTCAAAAGTGCATTTGCTGCCTCGCCCCACCCAACACCGCCAGGTATCTGCGTAATAAATGTTCGCTCATCAAGTGCATCTTCGAGCATCTTTATTTCAGGAGTCCCACTGACAATGACAAGAATTGCACAATCTTTGGGCGCATGCTGTTTAACAGTATTAATACTTATCAGGGCGTCCTCACAGAAACTATCAACAATCATTGCTACCGCGATTGGAAATGTGTTCTTAGTGAAATTACGCAGATCACCGATCCGGGGATAACTTCTTATCTGAGCCATAATGCGATCAAGGTTATAGGGCGATGAGCGCCTTCGCCATTCCTAATACTTTGACCTCATTGCATACTGCGCTAATTTCAAGACGAATTGAATCTGGGTTCACTTCGGTTACGGTGGCGCTGAGAACTAATTCAACATCGGTATCTGCTGGGACTACAACCGGCTTTATGAACCTGGCTGAAAACTCTTTCACATTTGCACTTCCTGAAATTGCGCTGACATATTGACCAGCTAATCCCATCGTATACATCCCATGAGCGATCACGTTTTCAAGGCCTACTGACTTTGCAATTTCTTCGTTCAAATGAATTGGATTGCGATCACCACTTGCCTCTGCATAGATAACCAACTTTTTCCGGTTGATGATAAAAGTATGTGGCGCCAATTCTTGGCCAAGTGTGAAGGTGCTCATCCGCGAAATACCAAAGTAGCCCAGGTTGATGTAACGAGTTTTAAATCAGATAGAAGATCTGCCTTAACACTTACGATTTCATTTCCGGCAACCACACGGGCACTTTCAATTGTGCAGTCACAGGTAAGGCTCATCCCAGCAACAATGGGAGTGTGAATTTCAAAACGCTGGTCTCCATGGACTACACGCGTCCAGTCCAATCCGGAATCTTGCAAAATTGTTTGCGATTGGGCCAGTGTGACTGTGATTCCAAATGTGGGAGGCGCCACTGAAATATTTTCTTCGCCAAGTGCATGGTCAAAAGCTGTAATAGATTCTTGAGTGATTGTCGTACTAGTCGCACCAGTGAAAGTGCGCCCGACTAAGTCGGGGTTAAGCATGTGTTATCGGGTTTCGCGGTGAACTGTTGAAAGTTTGCAACGAGGGCAGAACTTCTTTA
>CAIUAO010000095.1 GCA_903897155.1 uncultured Actinomycetes bacterium
AGATAATCTGCTGGCAATTAGCGCCTATGAAAAGCTTGGTTTTCTCGTAATGGGTGAGAAAAAGATTGCTAATCCAGAATTGAATACGTTCTACCAACGAATGATTCGAGCAGCAAAGTGATTGAGACTCTTAGGCTTGAGCTGCATCTAATTGAAGCGGAAGATCTCATTACCCTTTTTGAGCTTCCCGAAGATTTCTCAATATATGAAGGCAAGAGCTATAAGAATCCACACCGCGTTTTGATAGATGATCAAGGCCCTCTCTCTTGGAGAGTTCCTCAAGTCAAAGAAGATGCATCACTGAATATGTGGTTTGTGAGATGGATCGTTGCTAAAGAATCTAGAGAAATTATCGGAAGCACAAGCTTTCATGGGGCGCCAGATGCTTCAGGAATGATAGAAATTGGATTAGGGATTCATCCAGATTTTCAGAATCAGGGATATGGATATGAAGCGCTCAAGGCAATGTGGAGTTGGGTCATTGCCCAGCCAGGAGTAAAGACCTTGCGCTACACCGTGAGCCCAGAGAACGTAGCATCCATTCATCTTGTTAATAAATTTGGATTTACCCATATGGGTCAGCAGATTGATGAGATCGATGGCCCTGAAGATATATATGAAATGAGCGCTCTGGCGTTTGCGCAAAAGTATGCCTAACATATGCCCATGACAAATAAACTTCGCTGGGGATTTTTAAGTGCAGGCAAGATTGCTGCAACCATTGCTGCTGATTTTCAATTTGCAGGCCTTCATATTCAGGCAGTAGGTGCTCGTGATCTAGCAAAGGCGAATGCTTTTGCCGACACCTTTGGTATCGCCAATCGCCACCAAGGCTATGAAGCACTTGTAAATGATCCAGAGGTAGATGTTGTTTATGTCTCTACACCTCAGTCCATGCACGCAAGAGACGCTCTCCTAGCTATTGAAGCCGGAAAGCATGTACTACTTGAAAAGCCTTTCACACTCACCCAAGCAGATGCCAAGAAGATTGCCGAAGCGGCAGCTCGCAAGAATGTTTTCGTCATGGAAGCGATGTGGACAAGATTCCTGCCTACTATGGTTGAAATCTTTAAAGCAATTAACGCTGGAGAGCTTGGAGAAATCCAATCAGTTATTGCCGATCACACTCAATATTTGCCTCCTGAGCGAGTTGAACGTCTATGGTCACCTGAACTTGGCGGGGGAGCACTTTTAGATCTTGGAATTTACCCTGTTTCATTTGCTACCCGCATTTTTGGAATTCCAGATAAAGCAATTGGTAGTGGAAATTTGACCGACACCCATCTGGATAAAGTTTCAGCTTTGATTTTTGAATACAAGAGTGGCGCGCGTGCCCTGCTGCACACCTCCATGGTTACTGCAGGACCAGTCACCGCTTCTATCATGGGAACCAAGGGACATATTGAGATCGATACTCCGTTTTATGAGCAGACTACCTTTACTCACTACGACTCAATGAACAAGGTAGTGCGCCGTTATGAAGATAAAATTCAAGGACGCGGAATGCAATACCAAGCGATCCATGTTGAAGAGTGCATTAATAAAGGACTCCTAGAAAGCCCAATTATGAGTCTAAAAGAGACGGTTGCAATCATGGGCGTAATGGATGACTTGCGTAAGCAGATCGGGATTAAATTTTCGACTGAGAGTTAACGGTTTCAAGCCATAACTTTCGCATCCCATCAACATCTGAAGCGACTACTACATCTACTACAGGTGCATCACGATCATGCTCGCCAAGTTCTGAGTCCTTAGTTTCTACCGGCCGACAATGTGTCTGCCCTCGTGTGGGGCTGAAAGATGTATCCACACTTACTCGGTATTTTTTGCAGGTAGCCAAATCAGGGCGAATGGCAGTTGCAACAGCGCCGTAATCACCAAGAGTTACTTCTAGGTTTGGTACTGATATGAAGTGATCGATTAGCCGTCCTGCGAACTGAGCACACTCATCTTTTGATGCAGTAAGTGATGCCACATCATCTTTATTCATTATTAAATCATTGAACACATCTAACCCATACATAGTGATGGGAACCCCGCTTTTAAAGACGATTGCGGCAGCTTCCGGGTCATGCCAGACATTAAATTCTGCATATTCTGTTGCATTTCCCTTTGATGCAGAACCCCCCATGAGCACAATGCGCTCCAGCTTCTTTGCGCTTTCTGGGTAGGCACCCAAGAAAAGCGCAATATTTGTCAGAGGAGCAGTAGGGATAAGAGTGACTGGGTTAGGCGATGAATCTATGAGATCTCGGAGTAATTGGATTGCTGGGCGCTGATCAATTTTTCGAGCCGATAGTGGAGTATCCAAATCGCCTAGTCCATCGCTGCCATGAACATGTTCGGCATACTTTGGTGTTTCGAGCAGTGGCCTACTTGCACCTGAGGAAACTGGAATTTGCCTAGCGCCAGCTTTATCTAAAACCTTAAGAGTATTAATTAGTACTTGTGAAAGTTTTGTATTTCCATCCACGCAAGTAATGCCGATGAGATTGAGATCTGGGTGTCTTGCCGCAAACATGATGGCAAATGCATCATCTACGCCTGTATCAACATCCAAAATAACTGTTTTCACATTGTCATATTACATCGAAGGGATCTGTATCACAGTGCTAACTCTCACTTTATATAGGCGAGTGCTATCCCCATCTCTGCGAACCTTTATTTCTCTGTGCTAGTTGGAGAATGGTCCTGCACGTTAATTCGGAGAGAGGATAAGAAAATGGCAAAGGTCATTGATCGTAAATCGCTAGATAAGATTGCTAGCTCAGTTGGAGGATTATTAGCAGTTGGTTTGCTTGTCGCCGGAGGCCTCATGTCGTGGGCATATGGCTTCACAAATGATCAGGTAAAGACTCAACTCTCAGCACAGAAAATATTTTTACCTGCAGCCGGCACTGGTGGGCTAACGAGTTTGCCCGCAGCCGATCAGGCAATTGTTGCTAAATACGCAGGGGAGCAAGTTGTCAATGGTCGTCAGGCAGAAGTATTCGCCGATCACTACATCGCTGTTCACTTGCGTGGAATTGGAAAAGGCATGACTTAGTCACAGGCCAGCGCCGCCTCAATGGCTGCGCCTACTGATACCGCGTTGGCGGGAGAAGTTCAGTCACTGTTTAGAGGAGAAACACTTCGAGGAATGCTCTTGAATGCATATGCCTTCTGGCAAATTGGCCAGATCGTTTTAATTGCTTCATATGTTGCATATCTCGCAGGGATTCTCTTCTTGATACTGACCCTGCTCGGGTTCAGGCATGGACGCAGGCAAGAATAG
>CAIUAO010000096.1 GCA_903897155.1 uncultured Actinomycetes bacterium
CGACGCCTCGGCTGCGGGCGATTGCCGCTGTTGGCCCGCTCATTGAGCCGATGATTGAAAAGCTCAGTGCACGCATTGCGGTCAGCGAGATGGCACATGACACCCTGAAAAATCTTTATGGAACTGAAGCGGTTGTAATACCAAACGGAATTGATTATGAAAAACTATCTGGGGGACGCACATCTGCCGCGAGTGAACATCTTGATAAACCTACGATCGGCTTTCTTGGAAGATTTGAAGAAGAGCGCAAGGGATTGCCTCTCTTACTTGAAGCGCTCCCTATTGTTATTCAATCCTTTCCGGATCTTGAACTTATTGTTGCTGGTCCTGGAGACTCCGAGCGTGTGATGAATAAAGCTGATGCGAGTATTGCTTCTCACGTGAAATTCCTTGGCAGACTTTCTGACGATGAGAAGGTCTCTTTCTTTCACAGTCTCAATGCATATATCGCCCCTAATACAGGTGGAGAGTCATTTGGAATTATTTTGGCTGAATCAATGGCATCTGGAACACCTGTGATCGCAAGTGATATCCATGCATTTAAGGCAGTTCTTGAGAATGGACAACACGGGATCCTCTTTGAATCAGATAATGCCCAGGATTTAGCGAAGAAGATCATCGAGTTATTGCGAGCCCCTGTTCGCATCGATGAGTTTGCCGAGAAAGGTTTGAGCGCTGCGCGCGCCTATGATTGGAATAGTGTTGCTAGCGCGATCATGAGCGTCTATGAAATGGCATTAGTTGGAAATAACAAGGTAAGCGTCGGTACAGAGAATGCAACATGGAAGAGGGGCCGATGAGTACTCCAGTCGCACTTCTTATAGCTTTTATTTTTATCTTCGTTTGGTACCTCTCATTTTCAGCATCCAGACTTGATCGACTTCACCATAGAGTTGAAACTTCATGGGAACATTTAGATGCCTTACTTCAACGCCGAGCTGCTCTTGCACTTGAGATCTCCCACAAAAGTGATTTAGACCCTGCTACATATTTAATCCTTACCGAATCGGCTTATGTCAGCCGCGAGGAATCAATCCTTGCTCGGGAAGATGCTGAACGATCACTGTCAGAATCCTTGAAATTTCTAAGAGAAGCAGCGGCATTACATGATGTCTCTATCGACGTCTCACTTCTTGATGAGCTCACTGTTCTGACAAATAAAATTACTCTGGCAATGTCGATCCATTTAGAGGCGGTATCAAGTGTTGAAAAGCTCCGCTCTAAATTGATATTTAGAGTATTTAGATTAGCTGGACGAGCAAAGTTACCTACGCGTTATTCATTTGAAGAGGATGCCTTGTGAAAGCATTAAGTAAGAGTGCATTTCTTATTGCCTGCTCTTTGGTTCTTTTAACTGCATGTGGAAGCAATGGTTCTGGGAAAAGTGCTGGCGCACACAGTGGGCCAAATGCATTGACTGGAATGCCGGGTATTAACGGCCCTGTCTTGTTTGTGAAGATTGATGACACCCAGCCTGCGCATCCGCAGATTGGTTTGGGCAAGGCAGATGTTGTTTATATTGAACAAGTTGAAGGCGGGCTTACGCGCCTTGCTGCAGTTTTCTCAAGTCAACTTCCGCCATTTATTGGACCCATTCGCTCAGCGCGTATAAGTGATATTGATCTGATGGCTAATTATGGTCGCCCAGCATTTGCATATAGTGGTGCGCAGAAATTGTTCTTACCAGTCATCAAGGCAGCAAACATTGAAGACTTGGGAGCTGAGCATGAGCCTCCTTCAATTTATTCCAGAGATCCAAGCAGACAAGACCCAACAAACATGTTGCTTGACCCACAGGCACTTCTTACAAAAGCGATTGTGACTGAGAAGCGCAGCATTGATACTGCAAAATCTGTTGGTTGGAAATTTGGCCCTCTTCCTAAAACTGGCGTTCCAATCGTGAGCGTTGATTTAAAGTGGCCTGCCTCTTCTTACCAAGTTACGTGGTCTGCACCGCAGAAGCGTTGGTTATTGTCATATCGCCACCAGCCAGATCTTGGAAGCGATGGAATTCAACTTGGGTCTCCAACTTTCATCATTCAAAATGTGAGTATTACGAATTCGATTTATCACGACCACAACAACAACTACACCCCATTTAGCAATACGGTCGGATCTGGAACTGGTTATTTGCTCCGTGATGGGCAATCGATCCCTCTCTATTGGAATCGCGCAACACCTACAGCTGCAACTACATGGACACTCAAAGACGGTTCCCCTGCCTATTTCAGCCCGGGACAAGTCTGGATTGCCCTTACTGATCAAAAGCCGACCTTCACGATGCCCGCCCCAACTGGGACGCCAGCACCTACTCCGACAAAGTAGACTTCTCCTCTTACTAGTCACGTGAACGCATGTAAACAGAGGAATGAAAATGGCTGATAGCACTTCAAAGGTAACCGGCACTGGTCGCGTTAAGCGCGGCATGGCAGAGATGCTCAAGGGCGGCGTCATCATGGACGTTGTTAATGTTGAGCAAGCAAAGATTGCCGAAAATGCTGGCGCTGTTGCCGTGATGGCACTGGAGCGAGTACCTGCAGATATTCGTGCGCAAGGCGGAGTTGCCCGTATGTCAGATCCAGACATGATCGAAAAGATTCAAGCAGCTGTGTCAATTCCCGTTATGGCAAAAGCACGTATTGGTCATTTTGTTGAAGCACAAATTTTGCAATCTCTCGGTGTTGATTACATCGATGAGTCAGAAGTATTGACTCCTGCAGATTATGAGAATCACATCGATAAGTGGAATTTCACCATTCCATTTGTATGCGGTGCTACAAATCTAGGTGAGGCACTACGCCGCATTAATGAAGGTGCCGCGATGATCCGCTCAAAGGGAGAAGCGGGAACCGGTGATGTTTCAAATGCAACAACACATATGCGCAAGATTAGCCAGGAAATCCGCCGCCTATCATCGATGCGCGAGGATGAGCTTTATGTTGCTGCTAAAGAAATGTCTGCCCCATACGAATTAATTAAAGAAGTTGCCCAAACTGGCAAGCTCCCTGTTGTTCTCTTTACAGCTGGCGGAATAGCAACACCAGCCGACGCTGCAATGATGATGCAGCTAGGAGCCGATGGCGTCTTTGTTGGTTCTGGAATCTTTAAATCTGGAAATCCCGAGGCACGCGCAGCAGCGTGTGTGAAGGCCGTTACGTATTACACAGATGCAAAAGTTGTTGCAGATGTCTCTCGAGGTCTTGGCGATGCAATGGTGGGAATCAACGTTGCAGATATTCCAGTCCCACACCGTTTGGCAGAGCGCGGCTGGTAATCAGCCTGCTGTAGTTTTACTATGAAAATTGGCGTGCTCTCACTTCAAGGCGATGTGAGAGAGCACATCAATTCCCTCCATGATTGTGGCGTAGACGCACTTGCTGTTAATACCGCTGAGCAACTTGAAAGCATTGATGCCCTCGTTATTCCGGGTGGAGAATCTACGACCATTGCAAAACTTGCTCGAAGCTTTGGTCTCTTTGATCGAATTCAAAAGCGAATTCACAGTGGAATGCCAACATATGGTTCATGTGCGGGAATGATTCTTCTTGCAAATAATATTCAGGGCGCAGCGAAGGACCAAGAGACTTTTGGCGGTATGGATTTAGTTGTCATGCGCAATGCCTTTGGGCGTCAGGTTGATTCATTTGAAGTGGACCTGACCTTTAAAGGGATAACCGATCCTCCTCTGCGGGCGATCTTCATACGCGCCCCATGGGTGGAATCAGTCGGAGATGGTGTGGAAGTTTTGGCAACGGTTGAATTTGATGGACAATTACACCCAGTAGCGGTGCGGCAAGGGAACTTACTTGCCACATCCTTTCATCCAGAACTTACGGGTGATAATAGGGTTCACAAGTTCTTTGTTGAAAATGTATGCCGTAACAACGCGGCGCATGTTGAGTGAGTATCAGAAATAGGTTGGTGAGTTAAATGTCAGGCCATTCCAAATGGGCAACGACAAAGCATAAGAAGGCCATTATCGATTCGCGCCGTGCCAAGAGCTTTGCAAAACTAATTAAGGCTATTGAAGTTGCGGCTCGCACGGGTGGAGCTGATATTGATGGTAATCCAACTCTCTTTGATGCGATTGCGAAAGCTAAAAAGAACTCAATGCCTGCAGACAATATTGATCGTGCTGTTAAACGTGGCGCTGGTCTTGAATCTGGCGGTGCTGATTGGCAGACAATTATGTATGAGGGTTACGGCCCAGGTGGAGTAGCTCTCATGATTGAGTGCTTGACTGATAGCCGCAATCGCGCTGCATCTGAGGTAAGGGTTGCCGTTACTCGCAATGGTGGATCCATGGCAGACCCAGGATCAGTCTCATATCTTTTTAATCGCAAAGGCGTTGTTATTGTTTCAAAGGATGGCAAAGTTACTGAAGATCAAATACTTGAAGCGGTCCTAGAAGCGGGTTGTGAAGAGGTAAATGATTTAGGTGAATCATTTGAAATTGTCTCTGAACCTAGTGATTTAGTAGCAGTGCGCACAGCCTTACAAAGTGCTGGCATTGATTATGAATCAGCAGATACTTCATTTTTGCCTTCACTTTCAGTTCCGCTAGACGCAGAGACGGCAACCAAGGTCTTTGAGCTGATCGATGCCATCGAAGAACTTGATGATGTGCAGAACGTCTTTGGAAACTTTGATGTGTCTGACGAGGTGATGGCTAGCCTTGGCTAATAGGCTATTGCCATGCGCGTTCTAGGAATTGACCCAGGTTTAACCCGCTGTGGGCTTGGTGTCATCGACTCCAGAGGATCACAAATCCTCACGATGATTGATGTGGGAGTAATTCGAACAACAGTTGACGCGCCACTTGAAATCAGGCTTATGGAACTTGAACGTGAACTTCAACAATGGATTAAGAAACACAACCCAGATGTCATTGCAGTTGAGCGAGTTTTCTCACAGCTCAATGTTCGTACAGCAATGGCAACAGGACAAGCAGCTGGAGTAGCTCTTCTGCTGGCCGCTAAAAGTGGAATTCCAGTAGCGATGCATACTCCTTCTGAAGTCAAAGCTGCAGTTACAGGATCAGGCCGAGCAGATAAGAAACAAGTAGCCCTTATGGTTCAAAAACTTCTACACTTGGATGAAATTCCAAAGCCTGTCGACAGCACCGACGCCCTTGCACTTGCTATTTGCCATCACTGGCGGGGTGTTGGAGATTCAAAACTCAAAGACGCACTGCTAAAAGAGAAGTCACGGCTCAAGAAGTTGGCTAACCGATGATCGCCTCGATATCTGGAATTGTTAAAGCTGTCCGATTAAATAGCATTGTTGTTGAAGTTGGGGGAGTCGGGCTTGTCGTTCATGTCAGCCCAAGGCTTGCAGCAAGTTATGTTGTTGGAACTATGGCCTCTTTACACACCAGCATGGCTGTTCGTGAGGATTCACTCACGCTTTATGGTTTTGAAACTAGTGCGGCCCGGGATCTTTTTGATGTTTTACAAACTGTAACTGGCATAGGCCCAAAGGTCGCTCAATCTGCTCTGTCGGTATATGACGCGGCAGAGTTAGTTGCAGCAATTAAGTCTGAGAGCGCAGCACAGCTTGAAAGAATTCCTGGTTTAGGTAAAAAAGGTGCACAACGGTTAGTACTTGAACTTAAAGACAAGGTTGGCGATTTCACTGCCCAAGCACAAAGTGGCGTGGGTAATTGGCGCGGACAACTCACCGAAGCGCTCCTTGGACTTGGATTCACTGCCAGAGATACAGAATCTCGCTTAGAGCTTGTCGCTGCAGAATTTAAAAATATTAGCGCTGAACCTATTGAAAGCCTTCTTAGATTTGCACTTGCCGCGGGAGGCAGGGGATGAGTGATCAATCATTAGTAAATACAGGATCAGATGATGAAGAGCGCGCACAAGAGTTAGCCCTTCGCCCAAAAACTCTTAAGGAGTTCGTAGGCCAAAGTCGCGTTGCCGGTCAGATCGATCTTTTGCTTGCTGCTGCGCGTGCTCGAAAGAGCCCTGCAGATCATATTTTGCTCTCTGGTCCTCCTGGTCTTGGAAAAACTACTTTGGCAATGATCATTGCCTCAGAGATGAATGCACCTATTCGAATTACAAGTGGACCAGCAATTCAACATGCCGGTGATTTAGCGGCAATACTTTCTTCCCTTGTCGAGGGTGAAATTCTTTTCTTAGATGAGATTCATCGTATGTCTAGGCCAGCAGAAGAGATGCTCTACTTGGCGATGGAAGATTTCAGGGTGGATGTGATTGTTGGTAAAGGCGCAGGGGCAACGGCAATTCCCTTGACCCTTCCTCACTTCACCTTGGTCGGCGCGACAACACGGGCTGGCCTTCTGCCAAGTCCATTGCGTGATCGCTTTGGTTTTACGGCTCAGTTAGATTTCTATGAGGATGCTGATCTTGGAACAATTGTTAGACGAAGCGCAGACTTGCTATCTGTTGAGATTAATCAAGATGCTGTGAGTGAAATCGGCTCTCGCTCACGCGGCACTCCGCGAGTTGCCAACAGATTGCTTCGCCGCGTTCGTGATTATGCGCAAATTCATGGCAATGGAACAGTGACCTTTGATGCAGCACAAAGCGCCCTATCGATGTATGAAGTGGATGAGATTGGTCTTGATCGATTAGATAAGGCGTTGCTTGAAACTTTGATTAAGAGATTTAATGGAGGACCGGTTGGGATAACGACCCTTGCAATGGCAATCGGAGAAGAAGCTGAAACTATTGAGAGTTTGGCAGAGCCATTTCTGGTTCGCATGGGCTTATTGGCCCGAACCCCACGTGGCCGAGTCGCAACTGCTGCAGGGTGGACTCATTTAGGGTTAAAGGCCCCACAATCTGCACAAGCAGAACTTGGCATTTTCGACATGCCAGCCCTTGATGCCTAGACTTACGCCTTATGTCTGCCAATATTTCTAAATCAGTTAAGGCCTCTTCCAAGCCGGGGCGCACGATTTCCATTCTTTTCGTAATCTTGATTGCCTTTTCAGCACTGGCATTTATTCAAGGCGATAAGGTCAAGTTAGGTCTTGATCTTCGTGGTGGAACAAGTGTGACTTTGCAACCCCGAGTAAGTGCGGGTGGAAGCGTGTCAACGGCAGCAATCAACCAAGCAGTTGCAATTATTCGCCAGCGTGTTAACTCACTGGGTGTTGCAGAGAGCCAAGTGGCTGCGCAGGGTTCTGGAAATAATCAGCAAATTGTTATTTCAGTACCAGGAAACACAGGAACAGCGATTGTTAACCTCGTGGGACAGACAGCAGAACTTCGTTTTCGGCAAGTTCTTGCGCAAGGCGCAGGAAGTGACACATCAACTGCAACGGCAGCGGCTAAAGGTTCCAAAGCTGCCCCATCAAGTTTTCCAGCAGGCGTAACTGCTGCTCTTAACAATAAGTATGGCGCGCTTGACTGTGCACAAGCTAGCAATCGTCAAGGCGGAAATACGGATCTTCCTAATGAGGCAATCGTTGCTTGTAGCCGTGATGGTGCTACTAAATATATTTTGGCTCCAGCTCAAGTAGTAGGTACAGATGTGAAAGGTGCATCTGCTGGTCTTGATCAGGCAAGTGGCGCGGGATGGCAAGTCCTTTTGAACTTTACTGGCGCTGGAACCACAAAATTTGGATCACTTACTTCAAGTGTGACAAAGCTTGCTGCTCCTCAAAATGAAGTTGCAATTGTTTTGGATGGACTAGTTATTACAGCTCCAAGAATTATTCAAGCAATTACAGCCGGTAATGCCCAGATCACAGGCAGTTTCACACAAAGTGATGCCTCAAACTTGGCTAACGTTCTTAAGTATGGAGCGCTCCCATTGGCATTTGATCGCGGAGATGTCCAGCAAGTCTCTCCAACGCTGGGCTCTGATCAACTCCGTGCAGGCCTACTTGCTGGCGGAATTGGCTTGTTACTCGTTGTTCTTTATTCAGTACTTTATTACCGAGGTCTTGGAATTGTCAGCGTTGGCTCACTTCTAGTAGCGGGCGCAATCACATATCTCTCCTTCCTCTTGCTTGGAAAGTGGATTGGATTCACTCTTTCTCTTGCTGGTATCGCTGGCGCAATTGTTTCAATTGGTATTACTGCCGACTCATTCATTGTTTACTTTGAAAGACTTCGAGATGAAGTCCGAGAAGGAAGAACGCTGCGTACTGCTGTTCAAACTGGCTGGCAGAGAGCGCGACGCACAATCATCGTGGCTGACTCAGTCTCCTTGATTGCATCGGTACTTCTTTATTTCTTCGCGGTAGGCGATGTGCGCGGTTTCGCATTCACGCTCGGACTTACAACTGTTGTTGACTTGTTTGTCGTCTTCTTCTTTACAAAGCCTTTGGTAAGTATTCTTTCCAAAGTATCTTTCTACGCTCATGGACATAGATTCTCTGGATTCTCATCAAAAAGCCTGGGTATAGCTGCAGGAAAGGAAGTCATCTAATGTCACGTCTTGCTGGAATGGGTGGCCGCCTTTATCGCGGTGAAAAGTCATTTAATATTATTGGCAATCGCCGTCGTTGGTATGCGCTTTCACTACTTGTAGTGATCGTGTCTGGTGTCTCACTTGGTATTCAAGGATTACACCTTGGAATTGAATTTAAAGGTGGTTCACAGTTCCAAATAACTGCCCCTGGATCGACAGTTCCTCAGGGCCAGAAAGCTGTGAGCGATGCTGGTATTACATCTGAATCAATCGTTCAGATGATTGGAACAAACAAGGTCAGAATCACTACTGGCGCTCTTACTAATGCCCAAAATGATGCGATTGAAAATTCGATTGCA
>CAIUAO010000097.1 GCA_903897155.1 uncultured Actinomycetes bacterium
AGTGTACTTTTCGCTACTTTCCACCCATGCCTACTTTAAGCCACATGCTCTGGTTTGATGACCAAGCAGAAGAAGCGGTTAATCTGTATACATCGATATTTGCTGATAGCAAGGTCCACCACATTGCTAAAGGCCCAGACGACAAAGCTTTCACTATTAATTTTGAATTATTAGGTGAGAACTACATCGCACTTAATGGCGGATCTCAGTTTAAATTTAGTGAAGCATTCTCCATCTTTGTTACTGTCGATGGTCAAGAAGAGGTCGATCATTATTGGGATGCTTTCATGCGCGCAGGGGCGGAAGAAGGTCGTTGTGGTTGGCTCAAAGATAAATATGGCTTGTCATGGCAGATAGTTCCTAAGCAATTAGGTGAAGCACTTGGCAACCCGGATCCCGCCAAGGCATCACACGCAATGGGCGCGATGATGGGGATGACTAAAATAATTGTGAAAGATCTATTGCTTTAAGGCTAGCCTTTAATAATGAGATCTAAATACCAAGGCTCTTTGCCCACTTGCTGGTGAAACTCGACTTTAAAGTGCTTGGAAGCAAGCACTTTAACTTCTTGAGGTGTCTTTATCATTTTGCTTTTAAGTAATATCTGAGTGAATTCACCGCGGTATTTCTTTGACATATGGGTGATAACCGAGCGTTTACCTTTCTTCACTTGGAATACTCTTACAGCAACTGTTTTAGAAGGATCAGGCGTCCATACTCCAGCATATGTAGAGGACCTACAGTCAATAATAAGATCAGAATTTAAACTTTCAAGAGCCTGACTCACCGCTACTTTCCATAAAGAACTTTTAATCTTCATTTTGTATGTCGGAATTTGATCTTGCGGGCGAAGTGCTCCAAAGAGTGCGGAGATGATCACAATCTCTTTATCTGCTCGCTTCCTTGCTCTGGCAGATAGTGATGAGTAATCAAGTGATTGATAGAGAACACCAGAGTAGATATCAATCGCAGCGCTCGTTTTTGCTTTTGCGGCCTTGAGCTTGCTCTCAGTCATGGCACGTACTCTTGAATCAGTGAGGTACTTTGAAAAGGAGAGTTTTGCCAGACTCAAGACTTGCTCATGGGCCCCTTCATTCTTACCTTCACTTGGCGGTAAAAGTATGAGCATGGGAGAACAGTAATCTCAGATAGTATTTCTAGCATGCAATGCACTGATGAGTTGAAGAGATGATTATTGATGTTTGGGCTGATGTCGTCTGTCCATGGTGCTTTATCGGTAAGCGCAGATTAGAGAAAGCTCTAAGTGCCTTTGGCCATAAAGATGAAGTGACAATAAGACATCGGGCTTTCCAACTCCAGCCAGATGCCAAAGATGTCTTGCCTACAAGTGAACTGCTGGCTAGCAAGTATCAAGTCTCACCAGAGCAGGTAAAGCAGATGCAAGCAAATGTCTGCGCTGTAGCCGACGGCGAGGGACTTTGTTACAACCTTGATGAGACTTTATCCGGCAATACCTTTGATGCGCATAGGCTTCTTCTTTGGGCAGCAACAATTAATAAACAAGATGAGCTTTTAGAAGCGATGTTCTCCAGTTACTTTGAGAAATCACGACCTCTCTTTTCGCATTCAGACCTAGTTGCTGTTGCAATATCTGTGGGGATAGATGCTGATCTTGCCGACGACATACTGCGCTCAGATCAATATGCAGATGAAGTAGTGACTGATCGAAATCTTGCCTCCCAGTTAGGTGCAACGGGTGTCCCATTTTTCGTTGTTGATATGAAGTACGGGATCTCAGGAGCTCAGCCACTTGAGGCATTTACGCAGACACTTCAAACAGCCTGGGCTGATTTAGAGCAGAGCTCAAAGAGCTAGGTCCTATGAGCGCACGTGATATTGAAGTAAAGGAATTACACGCTGATGATTGGCAGAGACTTCGCGCAATCAGGTTGAAATCTTTGCAAGAAAGCCCTGACGTTCTTGAGGGTGACTTTGATGCTGAGAGCAAAGAAGATGAAACTGCATGGCGTAAGAAATTTGCAAAACTTACATTTCTTGTTGCTTCCTACCAAAGTGTTGATGTTGGTTTAATGTCTATCGAAGTTCTAGATGGGGACTTTGGGGCGACATGCTGGATTGGCGGATGTTGGGTGAGCCCCGAAGTTAGGGGACAAGGCGTCCTTCGAGCGATGTTTAATTATGTTGATGGACAAGTTCCTGTGCGCGACTGGAGCAAGCAAGGCCTAGGTGTTATGGAAGATAATCTGCTGGCAATTAGCGCCTATGAAAAGCTTGGTTTTCTCGTAATGGGAGAGAAGAAGATTGCTAATCCAGAATTGAATACGTTCTACCAACGAATGATTCGAACAGCAAAGTGATTGAGACTCTTCGGCTTGAGCTGCATCTAATTGAAGCAGAAGATCTCATTACCCTTTTTGAGCATCCCGAAGATTTCTCTATATATGAAGGCAAGAGCTATAAAAATCCTCACCGTGTCTTAGTAGATGACTCGGGTCCTCTCTCTTGGAGAGTTCCTCAAGTCAAAGAAGATGCATCACTGAA
>CAIUAO010000098.1 GCA_903897155.1 uncultured Actinomycetes bacterium
CTCCTATTTTTAGTTTAAAGTCTGAGTAATTCTAGTGATGGGATAGAAACTTTTCAGCATCTAAGGCAGCCTGGCATCCTGTGCCTGCAGCTGTAATTGCTTGGCGATAAGTGTGATCAACCAGATCACCGCAGGCAAATACACCTTGTAGGTTGGTTCGAGTTGAAGGAAATTCCACCTTCACATAACCCTCACCATCCAAATCAATCTGTCCTGCAAGTAGCTCACTGCGTGGAAGGTGACCAATAGCAACGAAGAGCGCAGTAAGAGCACGTTCTGATTCTTTGCCATCTACAGTGCTTCGTAATTTAAGCCCAGTCATATTATCTGCGCCCAAAACATCTATAACTTCTGTATTCCACATAACTTCAATTTTTGGATTAGCTAAAACTCTTTCAATCATAATCTTTGATGCACGGAATGAATCACGGCGATGAATGATGACAACTTTTTTGGCGAACTTTGTTAGGAAGGTTGCTTCTTCCATTGCAGAATCTCCCCCACCTACGACAGCAATTTCATGATCGCGAAAGAAAAAACCATCACATGTTGCGCACCAAGAAACACCGCGACCCGAGAGTCTTTTTTCGTTTTCTAATCCAATTTCTTTATATGCAGAACCAGTTGCCAAAATTACGGCACGGGCCTTGAGAACATTTCCAGAACCATCAGTCAAAGTTTTGATATCACCTTTAAGTTGCATATCTACGATGTCATCGCGGACAAGTTTTGTTCCAAACTTTTCACATTGTGCTTTGAGTGAATCCATAAGATCTGGCCCCATGACACCTTCAGGAAATCCAGGAAAGTTTTCTACTTCGGTGGTGTTCATAAGTGCGCCACCAGCGGTAACCGAACCCTCGTAGAGAACTGGTTCTAGTTGCGCTCTAGCTGCATAGATGCCAGCGGTGTAACCAGCCGGGCCTGAACCTACGATGACTAGGTCGTGGATCTTTTCACTCATCTGCGCACCTTATCTTTTAACTTATCTATTTTGCTTCAAGAACAACCCGAAGGCCGCGCCGACTTCATTAATCTTAAAGAGCTTGGCAACACCAAGGTATCCCAAACCACTCGCTCCTAGAACAATTACTAGCCGCAGAACATTCCCACCAGGAATGTGCTCTCGCACAAGAAAGAGTGGCACCGCTATTACCGAGAAGATTCCAGCAAGTTTTGCATATAGTCCAGCAATTTCACCAAGGTGAATGACAATGCCATAACGATGTAATAGACGAACGGTTGTCCATGCTCCAACGTAATAACTTGCTGTTAGGGCAATCGCTAATCCAACTGTGACCCACTTAGCAGGAAGTGCCAAAGCGGCGATGACAGAAGCAACACTTGCAATGATATTCATAATCAGATTGCTGAGAACCTGCAATTTAATATTCTCAAAAGCATTTAGGCCACGAAGAGCTATGAGGTTAATGCTGAGCGGCAATAAGCCTAAGGAAAAGCCTGCTAATACATATCCAAGGTACTGGCTATCAGCATGTGAAATTCCAAAGAAGAGAGCGTGGCAGATCATTGGACCAAAGAGTAAGAACGCAATCGCGCTTGGAACTGTTGCTATTCCAACTAAGCGGATAGCTCGCACGAGTTGGTCATGAACACTTTTAATATCTTTATCTAATACGTGAGCAGACATTGTTGGTAGCAGAGCTGTCACAATGGAAATAGTTATAACAGAATGTGGAAGCATCAAGATAAGAAAAGCATTCCCATATGGGGTGTAACCAACGCCAGTTGTGATTCCCGCTTTTGCAGCACTTACCGCGGCACTTGTTGAGAGATTAACTGTTACTAAATAACTTAACTGTGAAATCGCAGCAAAAGCTAACGTCCAAATCGCAAGGTGAAGTGACTTACGAATTTCTGGATCTTGCCAATCAAAACGGGCACGAATTTTGATCTGTGTCTTTTTTATAACTGGAATAAGAAATGCCACTTGGGCAACAAAACCTAAGGTTGTGCCGATACCCAAAATAGTTGCTTGGCCATGTGAGATAGTAGAAGCGTTCCACCCCTTTGAAATATGAAGAAAATATGCAAAGACGGCAATCACAATAATGTTGTTCGCAACAGGGGCCCACATCATTGGACCAAATTTCCCTTTTGCATTTGCGACTTGGCC
>CAIUAO010000099.1 GCA_903897155.1 uncultured Actinomycetes bacterium
CACAACAGATAGTGAACGCTATTTCTATGTGCTGATGACAGAGATTGAAAAGTATGGCCTAGATGAAGGCGTTCTCTCTGCAGTAAGAATGATCAGAGAAAAGTGCGACTTCTCAAGCCTTAATGCAATGCTTTTGACCCCAACAGAGTTCATCATTATTAACGAACACAACAACGATCGCATTCCTCAAGGACAACCCGCGGATTACTACGACTTACTTGTTCGCTCAGATGAGCAAGGCGTCTTAGTTGCCTCTTCAGGATGGACTCAAGATGGTTGGAAGCTCATTGCAAACCACCAGGTACTGGTGATCGACCGTGCAACATATGCGATGAGAGACTTAAATCTCTAACGAGTAACGTGAGCGGAGCGAACAAGAGCCGCATCGATCAAACTAGTAATGATCTCTGAGTAAGTAGTCCCTGCTTTTGCCCATAGTTTTGGAAACATTGATGATGGCGTGAAGCCAGGCATTGTGTTGATTTCGTTAATCACAATCTCACCTTTATCTGTGTAAAAGAAATCAACGCGAGCTAGACCCTCGCAGCCAAGAGCTGCAAATGCTTTTACTGCCAAATCCTGAATCTTTGCCTCCACTCCTGCTGGAAGATCTGCAGGGAAGATAACTTCAGTTGCATCATCAAGATATTTTGCCTCATAGTCATAGAACTCATGGTTGCCTTTGATCTTAATCTCACCAATAGGAGATGCGTGGGGGGTTCCAGCTAATTCAAGAACGCCGCACTCAATCTCACGGCCAACAATCGCCTCTTCAACAAGTACCTTGGTATCAAACTCAAATGCATGCTTGATCGCATCTGCAAGATGGGCTGCATCTTTCACTTTAGATGTGCCCCGACTTGAACCACTTCGCGCAGGCTTCACAAAAAGTGGGTACTTCAAATTATCAATCTGGGTTGCTGACCACTGCTTGGCGTGCAAGACAATCCCGTTCGCCACTTTCATGCCGTGAGCAGTAAAGATCGATTTACTAAAAGACTTATCCATCGCAACCGCGCTTGCAAGTACGCCAGAGCCAACGTAACGAATGCCTGCCATCTCACAGAGTCCCTGCACGGTTCCATCTTCGCCATATGGCCCATGGAGAATGGGAAAGATGACATCTATATCAAGTTTCATCCCAGAAACTTCAAATCCATGGATATCAACGTTTACTTGTGGCAAGTCAGATGAGATCTCAGGCATTGCACTGCCTTTTTTATTGAGTACTGAATGCTCAACCACCATCACCCATTTACCAGCGCGTGTAATGCCAATAACAACTGGTTCAAAACGATCGCGATCTATCGCGCTTAATATTCCAGCCGCTGAGATGCATGAGATCTCATGTTCAGAGGACTGTCCTCCGCAGAGTATGGCTACCTTAATCTTTGATTGTGTCATTAGATCTCAGCCAATGTGCTGACGGACATGAGGCGCTCCATTGCTTGATCAGGAGTGATATCTCCGTGAACAGCATCGGCCACTACTTCAATGATCGGCACTTCTACGCCCACGCGGTGAGCAAGTTCGCGGATCGCTTGCGCCGATGCAACACCTTCAACAGTTTTTGTTACTTCTTTGCGCGCACCATCCATAGATCCTATGCGGCCATAAGCCTCACCAAATGTTCTGTTACGTGAAAGTGCTGAACCACAACTAGCAACAATGTCGCCCATTCCAGCTAAACCAAGAAATGTCATTGGCTGGGCTCCGTAGCTTGCGCCAAAGCGCGCCACTTCACTAAGCCCGCGTGTAATAACCATTGCTTGTGTGTTCTCCCCCAAGTCCATACCGATCGTCATTCCAACAGCGAGTGCAATCACACTCTTTGCAGCTCCTGCGAGTTCACACCCAACAAGGTCAGTTGATGGATACACGCGAAAGTATGGAACGGTGAAAAGATCAATCATGAGCTGTGAAATCTTTGGATTCACAGAGGCAGCAACTGCTCCCGCTGGTTGGCGCAGAGATAACTCCCCTGCAAGATTTGGTCCTGTAATTAAACCGATCTGAGAAATATCTGTTCCAAGCTCTTGAATGACAACTTCAGTCATGCGAGACATCGTGTCGGATTCAATACCTTTAAGGGTAGAAATAATTGGCAAGCTCTTTGGGAATATAGGAGCCCATGTCTTGAGATTGGCTCTGAGCGTTTGAGCTGGGATAGCGAGCACTATTGATTCGCCAAATTCAAATGCTTTTTTAATATCCGTTGTCGCATTGAGATTATTTGGCAAGATAATTCCTGGGAGGAACTTTGTATTTGTGTGGAGATCATTGATCTCAGCCACGACTACTTCGTTTCTTCCCCAGACCAATACTTCATGGCCAGCATCGCATAGGACTTGGGCAAGGGTTGTTCCCCAAGCACCAGATCCCAGAACACTTACGCGCGCCATCTTTTATTTCCTCTTCTTCTTTTTAAAGTTTCCAATAGTTGGTAGATCCGATGACCTTGGATCAAAAATATCTGCAGGGGCTAATTCTCCCCTAATTTCCTCCAAGAGACGAGTTACCGCGGACATTGCGTACTCAGTTGCCTCTTGAACAGCCGCAAAATCATCTTCCTTGCCATACCAGGGTGAGAAATCGAGTGCTGGCCCCGCAACCACAGTCACTTTGGTGCGTTTGAAAATTCTAGGAACTTTTGCATATGGCATCAAAATATCTTCTGCTCCCCACTGCGCGCATGGAATCACGGGGGCTTTACTTATGATGGCAAGACGAGCAAGGCCGGTCTTTGCTTTCATAGGCCACAAATCTTTATCACGTGTAAGGGTTCCTTCAGGATAAATTCCCACGCAATGTCCTGCCTTTAAGAATGCAAGCGCATGGGGCATTGCCTCTGAGCCTTTTATCTCGCGGTCTACAGGAACTTGCCCTGCAGTGCGCAAAATAAATCCAAGCACGGGGACTTTAAATAAAGAAGCTTTAGCAAGAAACCTGACAGCGCGGCCATTTGAAAATAAGAAGTGAGCAAAGATCAGAGGGTCTGCATAAGAGATGTGATTGGAGATGGCAATAACTGGGCCGCTCTTTGGCAGGTTTTCTATCCCGCGCCAATCGCGCTTAGTTAATAATTCGAGTATAGGAATAACAATCCAGCTTC